>NZ_JBSGJD010000175.1:0-20946 GCF_053605405.1 Amycolatopsis sp. NPDC003861 | reverse complement strand
CCTTCTCGCGGCGGATGTGCTGTTCGCGCGTCTGCAGGGCGAGCCGGTACGCGGGCGTGCCGTCGGCGTCCTTCGCGACGCCGACCAGCCGGCCGGGCAGCTGCCGCTCCAGGCCTTTGCGCACGGCGAGGTAGGCGGCGTGCGGGCCGCCGAAGCCGAGCGGCACGCCGAACCGCTGCGTCGAGCCGACGGCGACGTCGGCGCCGAGCTCGCCCGGGGGCCGCAGCAGGGTGAGGGCGAGCGGGTCGGCGGCGACGACCACGGCCGCGCCGTGCTTCTTGGCCTCGGCGATGGTGAGGTCGAGTTCGCGGACCGCGCCGGACGCGCCGGGGTAGGACAGGAGGACGCCGAAGAAGTCGCCGCCGAGCCCGAGCCCGGTCAGCCCCTGGGAGAGGTCCTCGACGACGAGTTCGATGCCCAGCGGTTCGGCCCGCGTCCGCAGCACGGCGAGGGTCTGCGGCAGGGTGTCTTCGTCGACGACGAACCGATTCGACGTGGTCTTCCCGGCCCGGCGCACGAGGGTCATCGCCTCGGCGGCCGCGGTGGCTTCGTCGAGCAGGGAGGCGTTGGCGACCGGGAGGGCGGTCAGCTCCGCGACCATCGTCTGGAAGTTGAGCAGCGCTTCGAGCCGCCCTTGGGAAATTTCGGGCTGGTAGGGCGTGTAGGCGGTGTACCAGGCCGGGTTCTCGAGGACGTTGCGGCGGATGACGGGCGGGGTGAAGGTGTCGTGGTAGCCGAGCCCGATCATCGCGGCGGTGAGCCGGTTCCGGGCGGCGAGCTCGCGAAGTTCGGCGAGGGCTTGGGCTTCGGAGGCGGCCGGCGGCAGTTCGAGCGGCTGCGCGGATTCCCGCAGCGACTCCGGCACGGCCCGTTCGGCGAGTTCGTCGAGGGAGGCGACGCCGATGACGTCGAGGATGTGGCGCAACTCGGCCGGCCCGGGCCCGAGGTGCCGGTCGGCGAAGGGAATGCCCTGTTCGAGGGAGGCGAGTGACGGATCCACGATGGCCTCCTGGGGACAGCGGAGCATTACTCGACCGACTCTAGAACGGACGGACGAGCGGGAGGTGACCACGGCGGGGGTCCGGGGGCGGAGCCCGCCGGGCGGGGTGTGGGGGTCGCACCCCCACAGAACACTCCGGAGGGTTCGGGACGAGCGCTTTCCGCGAGCGCAGCTCTCCCGAACCCGGAGGAACCCTCCCCGCTCTGTCTGACCCCGAGGGGCGCCTGAGAGTTTCGCCCGCAGGTTGAGCCGGGCTTGCACCGTCGGCGGGGCCATCAGGGTGTGTCCTGACGACCCGCTTTCCAGAGGCGTCTCGTCCGCGCGGTCCAGGGTGCCTGAGAGGTTCCGGGGAGGACTTGCTCCTTCGGCGCCGAGCTCAAGGTGTGACTCGGACTCTCCCGCGCGGATTCGTCGACCGCACGGTGAACCTTACTCTGTCTGCCGCAGCGGTGATCACCCGGTCTTGCGGGCGTTGCGGCGCTGGGTGAGTTCGTCCGGTTCGTGCGTCTCGACGATGCCGCCGTCGGCGCGTTCGGCCGGGAACTCGTGGATGGTGCCGCTGATTTCCTGCATCGCGCCGCTGACCGCGATGCCGAAGACGCCTTGACCGCCCTGGAGCAGGTCGACGATCTCCTCCGGCGAGGTGCACTCGTACACCGTGGTGCCGTCGGAGAACAGCGTCACCCGGGCGAGGTCGCGGACGCCGCGGAGGCGGAGGTGGTCGACCGCGACGCGGATGTTCTGGAGCGAGACGCCGGTGTCGAGCAGGCGCTTGACGACCTTGAGGACGAGGATGTCCTTGAACGAGTAGAGCCGCTGCGAGCCGGAGCCGTGCGCGGTGCGGATGCTGGGCGCGACCAGCTTGGTCCGGGCCCAGTAGTCGAGCTGGCGGTAGGTGATCCCGGCGATCTGGCACGCCGCCGGACCGCGGTACCCCACCAGCTCGTCGGGCAGCGAGTTGTCGGGGAACAGTTCCCCTTGCTCCCCGGTCGCGACCTCGACAGGCTGCTTCTCGGAACCAGCCTCGACCACGCAAGCCTCCCCTCGCCCGACCTGGTGGCCGGCGAATGACAGCCGGACGGCCCCAGGAGCGGGGCCCGCCGGAGATCAATCACCACGGTCCGGCCCCAGACCGTGAATCACACCGTGGCGATTTCTCTTCTTCGACGGTAAGCGCCCGGACAGTGCCGGTCAACGCGACGCGCGGCAAGCCCAGGCGGTCGGCTGACCCTTTGCGCCGTTCGCCGTACCCCCTCCGGCGTGATCCAAACCCCTTGACCGGATTTACTCAGCCGAGTAACTTTTTACTCATGCAAGTAAACCCTGACCTCATGGCCGAACTGGGCCTTAGCGTCACCGAGGCCGCGCGCCGGGCCCAGATCATCGGCGCCACCATCGGCGTCCTCGCCGACCTGGGCTACCGCCGGACGACCTTCGCCAAGATCAAGGAGCGGGCCGGGCTCAGCAGCACCCGGCTGATCTCCTACCACTTCACGAACAAGGCCGGCCTGATGCAGGCCGTGCTCAGCACGGTCGTCGAGACGAAGGCCGGCTTCCTGACCGAGCGCACCGGCGGGGGCCTCGACCCGGCCGACCGCCCTGGCTACCTGCGGGCGCACATCGAGACGTCGGTGGCGTTCCTGCGGGCCTACCCCGAGTGCGTCCGGGCGCTGACGGAGCTGGCGGCCAACGCCGACGACGCCGACGGCTGGGTGATGACGAAGGTGCTGGTCGACGACCTGCGCGTGCACGGACTGGCCCGCCAGCTGAAGCAGGGCCAGGCCGAAGGCGCCTTCGGCGAGTTCACGCCCGAGGTGATGGCCATGTCGATCGCCCAGGCCATCGACGGCGTCGCCGCGGCCTACGCCGCCGACCCGGCGCTGGACCTGGAGCGGTACGGGCGCGAGCTGGCGGACACGTTCGTCAAAGCGACGGCGCCGTGAGGGCCCGGTCGAGCCGCTCTTCGATGCGGGCCTTCGGGAACGCGCCGACGATCGTCTCGACCGGCTCGCCGCCGCGGAAGAGGATCATCGTCGGCAGGGACATGACCTGGTAGGACCGGGTGGTCTCCGGGTTCTCGTCGGCGTTGATCTTCCGGACGGCGAGCGCGCCGTCCCGCTCGGCGGCCAGCTGCGCGAGCACCGGGCCGACCATCCGGCACGGGCCGCACCAGGTGGCCCAGAACTCGACGAGCACGGGGACGTCGCTGCCGAGGACTTCGGCGAAGGTCGCATCGGTGACAACCGCAACTTCGGACAAGGCAGGCTCCTTCAGGGGCGCGGGGAATCGGGCACGACACACGGATCGGGCGCCTGCCGGTCGAGGGCGGCGGCGAGTTTCGCGGCCAGTTCGCCGCGGATGCCGCCGAGCCGCGCGAGAAGCGCGTCGGCTTCTTCGAGCTTGCGCCGGTAGACCTCGATGGAGTTCGCGCAGGAGTCGCCGGTCTCGTGGCCGCTGCGCAGGCATTCGACGAACGGGCGCGTCTCCTCGAGCGTCAGGCCGACCGTCCGGAGGGTCTGGATCTCCTGGACCAGCTGGAGGTCGTCCTCGCCGTAGTCGCGGTAGCCGTTGGCCGAGCGCCGGGCCAACAGAAGGCCCTGGTCCTCGTAAAACCGCAGCGCACGGGTGGTGACACCCGTGCGCTGCGCCAGTTCTCCGATCCGCATGCCCTCGACGTTAGACGTTGACGTCCACGTCAAGGCAAGGAATCAGGTGTCTGCTCCGCGGAAGTCTTCCGGGGAAACCGAGTCGAGGAACTCGCGGAACTTCTCGACTTCGTCTTCCTGCTCGTCCGGGATGATCAGGCCGGCTTCCTCCAGCACCGAATCCACGGCGTGGATGGGGACGCCGATCCGCAGGGCCAGCGCGACCGAGTCGCTCGGCCGGGCGGACACCCGGATGTCGCCGTCGAACACGAGCTCCGCGAAGAACGTGCCCTCCTTCAGGTCGGTGATGACGACCTGCTCGAGCTCCCGGCCGAGCGCTCCGATGACCTCTTTCAGCAGGTCATGCGTGAGCGGGCGGGCGGGGCGGACCCCCTGCTGCTCCAAGGCGATGGCGGTGGCTTCGACCGAGCCGATCCAGATCGGCAGGTACCGTTCACCCTCGGTTTCCCGCAGCAACAAGATCGGCTGATTCGCGGGCAGCTCGACCCGCACACCGACGACGCGCATTTCGCTCATCGGGCTTCGCCTCCCTCTCGTGCACACGGGCTGCAGCGCTGAACCGGCTTCACGCCCATACTCCCGACGCTACCCGTCATCCGTGCGCTGTGCTCGCTGTCCGGACTCTCTCGGTTCGCCTGCCGCAAACCCGTGCCTTCACGGTACGGCATGCGGTGCCGAACATTCAGTCATTGACATGGGACCGCAAAGAGGATCTCACTCCCCCGTTATCGATCAACACCCCGCGACGCCGCGGATTCCCGCCTTCACGAGCAGCGTGTGCAGGGTCACCGACAGTGCCGCGAGCTCCCGCACCACCTCGTCGGCCCGGGACTTGGCCTCCGGGTCGCGGTGCCGGTACACCGGCGTCACGATCTGCTCCAGCAGCCCGACCTCGCGGTCGGCCGCGGCGCGGAAGGCCCGCAGGTGTCTCGGTTCGATGCCGAATTCGGTCATCGCCTTCACCGTCCGCGCGACCAGGACCGCGTCCGGGTCGAAGAACCCGGCGGGACCGGGCCGGACCAGGCCGTACTGCTGCAGCTCGGCCAGCGCGGCCGCGTCGATGCCCGCCTGGTCCAGGAGCTCCTCCTGGGTCAGCCGCAGCTCCTTGCCCGGGGTGAAGTCGGCCGCCACGGGCAGGCCGACGTTCTCCGCCGGCGCGTCGATCGGGACCAGCCGGCGCGGCGGGCGGGGCAGCGCCGCGGCGGGCCCGGCCCCCGAGTCCGCCGCGTCCAGCTGTTCCTTGATGACCTTCAACGGGAGGTAGTGGTCCCGCTGGGCGGCCAGGACGAACCTCAGTCGCTCCACGTCCGCCGCGGCGAACTGCCGGTAGCCCGACGGCGTCCGGCCCGGCGTGACCAGGCCTTCGGCTTCGAGGAACCGGATCTTGGAGATGGTGACATCGGGGAAGTCCCCGCGCAGCTGCGCGAGGACCGCCCCGATGCTCAGTCCGTGGTTCTGTGGCCGTCCGGCCGCCGTCACTGCGCCCCCTGGCCCCCGTGCCCCGGGCCGGTCAGGAAGACCAGGCGGAACTTCCCGATCTGCACCTCGTCGCCGCCGGCGAGCACGGCCTGGTCGACCGGCTCGCGGTTGACGTAGGTGCCGTTGAGGCTGCCGACGTCGATGACGACGAACTCGCCGCCCTCACGCCGGAATTCGGCGTGCCGGCGGGAGACCGTGACGTCGTCGAGGAAGATGTCGCTGTCCGGGTGCCGCCCGGCGCTGGTGGTGTCGCGGTCGAGCAGGAATCGCGACCCCGCGTTCGGCCCGCGCTTCACGACCAGCAGCGCCGAACCCGGGGGCAGCGCGTCGACACCCTGGACCGGGGCTTCCGGGGCGGGCTCGCGACCTTCGGCTTCGGCCAGGAAATCGGCCCGGAAGACAGAGGTCCGCTCCGGAGACTGCTCCGGGGGAACGCCGCCGGGCCCGTCGTTCGTGCTCACCTGAGCTCTCCTCCACACATGCTGTGTTGCCAGTACTCAAGAACGTGTAGCTGCCAACGTACCGTGCCTGATCGATTCTCCGAGCCCCGGCTCCCCGAACCGGCGGAGCGGGCTTCAGCCCTTGGTCAGCGCGTCGTACGCCTCGGCTTCGAGCAGGGCTTCCAGGCCCGCCGGGTCGTCGAGCCGGATCTCGATCAGCCAGCCCTCGCCGTAGGGGTCGCTGTTGATGAGTTCCGGCGAGTCGGCGACGGCGTCGTTGACCGCGACGACCTCCCCGTCGACCGGCGCGAACAGCTCGGAGACGCTCTTGGTCGACTCGACCTCGCCGAAGACGTCGCCCGCGCTCACCTGCCGGCCGACGTCGGGCAGGTCGACGAACACGACGTCGCCGAGCTGGTCCTGCGCGTACTCGGTGATGCCGACGCGCACGAGGGTGTCCTCGCCGCGGGTGGCGACCCACTCGTGTTCCTCGGTGTAGCGAAGCTCTTCAGGAGCGGACACCGCCGGTCCCCTTTCATGCCCTCACTGGAAGTGTTGGGCGAAGTCTTACACCCACACGGCCCAGCCGCCCGCCACGGCCCGGCGGAAGCTCACTCCGCGGCATCGCCGCGCAGGGCGTTGCGCGCCTGGACGACGTAGAGGACACCGGACCAGACGTAGAGGACGGCGCCCCAGATGGTGAAGGCGTACCCGATCGGCCGAGCGACCGCGGCGACGTCCGAGCCACCCTGCGCGAGCAGCAGGAAGGGGAAGGCGTACATGAGGACGAAGGTGGCCCCCTTCCCGAGGTAGGTGACCTCGGGCGGCGCGAAGCCCCGGCGCCGGAGGGTGACGACGCAGACGCCGAGCACGGCCTCCCGCAGGACGAGCGGAACGACGACCCACCACGGGATGATGTCGCGCACGAGGAAGGCGACCAGGGTGGCCAGGATGTAGAGCCGGTCGGCGGCGGGGTCCAGCAGCTGCCCGAGCCGCGACATCTGGTTGAGCCAGCGGGCGAGCTTCCCGTCGAGCCAGTCGGTCAGCGCGCTGAAGACGAGCAGGGCGAGCGCCCAGCCGTCTTCCCGGGGGCCGAGCAGCAGCCAGAGGAAGACGGGCACCCCGGCCAGCCGCAGCAGGGAGAGGATGTTGGGGACGTTCAGGGCCTGCCGCAACAACGACGGTTCGGCAGCCTGAGCGGCGGGTTCGGGGGCGGCTGTGCTCACGGGGCCATTAAACAGCGGGGCCGGGGCGGGGCGCCCGGTGGTGCGGTGGCCGGGTGGGGTGTGTTGCGGGGTTGGCCGGAGAAGCCTGCGCGAGGCGGCGGCCGGGTTGCAGGTCGCCGCGGGCATGCGGGGCGGCCTCGCCGACGTGGCCGGCGCGCGGGCGGCTCAGTCGGAGGGACCTGCTCGACGCGGCAGATGGCTTGCGAACTCGCCACGGCAACCAAGGCGGCCTCGCCGGCGCGGTGGCCGGGCCGCTCGACGCGGCGGCGAGCCGACACATCGAAGCGCGCCTACCAGCGGGCGCCGGCGCAGCTCGGCCGGGATGCGGCCGCTACAACGCGGAGCTACCGGGCAGAAGCACAACTGACCCAGATCCGGCGACCACCCCGGCAGCGAAGGCCGGGCCACCCCATCGGCGCAGCCCGGCGTCACGCTCAGCTCGCGCGGTGGTGGCTCCACCCGCGGCGCTGCAGTTCAGCGCTGCTCAACGACTCGGGGCGGCCGCGGAAATCGGTGCCCATCCAGCGGGCTCGGCCGGCTCGTCCTTCGAGGACGTACGGGCGGCCGCAGCACCAGACCACGGTGCTCGGGACGGTCGGCGGACTGGACGGGTCTTCGGTGCTCACTGCGTCGGCGTTCATCGCTCTCACGGGTTCGGGACGGGGATTCGGGACGGGGAAGCTCTTCGGCCTCCACCAAGATCTTCGGCACGCGAGGCCGGATCGTTAACCGTTCCGGCCCGGATTAGACCGATCGATTCTTGATGGCAGTGGGAGGTTTCGGAGCGTGAACGGAATGTTAATCGTCCATTGTGGACACCCTTTGGGCGGCCACCGGGCCGGGGTGCCGGAGCGCTGTTGTAATCTCCGGCACACCCGTGGGCACGCCACGGGACCACAGCGGGAGGAAGGATCGCGGTGCCCCACCCGACCACCACGAGGACGTGGCTCGCGGCCTGCCTCGCCCTGCCCGTCCTCGCCGCCTGCTCCGGGGATCCCGCCGCGCAGGCTCCCCCGGCTCCTCCGTCCGTGACGCCGCCACCCTCCGTGACGACGTCGGCCGGTACCCCGCCGCCTGCGCCCGGTACCTCCGGCAGCGAGTCCGCGCCGCCCGCCGTGACCAGGCCGTCCGGGCCGCCTCCGTCGGTGCCCGGGTCGTGCGGGACCGTCGCCGCCGCCAGCGGGCTGACGCTCTACGTCTTCGACAGCGGCGCTGCCGGGGTCAGCTGCGTCGCCGCCACGAAGCTGGTCGGCGACTTCCACCGCAAGATCGCCGGCCGCCAGGGCGCCGGCTCGAACGACGCGGTGAACGAGACCGTGGACGGCTGGCTGTGCACCTCCGGACCGCCCGCCGCCCAGGGCGGCACCACCTGCACCAAGGGCGAGCAGACGGTCTTCGCCGCCGTCGTGCCGTCCGAATGAGTCCGATCCGATCCCGAGGGGCCATGAAGACACTCGCCTACCCCCTGCTGCTCGTCGCCGCGGCCGCCGTGCTGGCCGGCTGCGGCAGCGACCCGGCGCCCGCCGCGCTCTCCTCCGAGGCGCCCGTGCCCGCCGCAGCCGCCGCCGCGGGGTCGACGGCCCCCGGCGTGCCCTGCGGCGACGTCACCGGCACGGGTGGCGCGAAGACGGCCGTCGTCGCGCACGGCAAGGTCGACTGCGCCGCGGCGACGAAGCTGCTCACGGACTACTTCGCGAAGCTGACCCCGGCCGAGGCGAACGACGCCGACGGCCCGGGCCCGGTCGTCCTCGACGAGTGGACGTGCGGCAGCGGCGCGAACGACCCCGTGACGGCGTGCTCGACCGAGGACGGCCGCCAGGTCGAAGGCACCCGCGGCTGAGTCCTCAGGACTTGAGGTCCGGGAAGTCCTCCTCGCGGAACTCGGTCCCCGCACCCCGCGCCGGGTCGCTCTCGCGGCCCCGCAACTCGACCCGGCGGATCTTGCCCGAGATCGTCTTCGGCAGCTCCGCGAACTCCAGCCGCCGGATGCGCTTGTACGGCGCCAGGTGCTCGCGGCAGTACGCCAGGATCGACCGCGCGGTCCCGGCGTCCGGCGCGAAGCCCGCAGCCAGCACGACGTACGCCTTGGGCACCGCGAGCCGGATCGGGTCGGGGGCCGGGACGACCGCGGCCTCGGCCACCGCCTCGTGCTCGATCAGGACGCTCTCCAGCTCGAACGGCGAGATCCGGTAGTCCGACGCCTTGAACACGTCGTCGGTGCGCCCGACGTAGGTGATGTAGCCGCGTTCGTCGATCGAACCGACGTCCCCCGTGTGGTAGAAACCGCCGGCGAAGGCCGTCGACGTGCGCTCGTCGTCACCGGCGTAACCGGTCATCAGGCCCACCGGCCGGTGCGCGAGGTCCAGGCAGATCTCGCCCTCGGCGGCGCGTTCGCCGCTGACCGGGTCGACCAGCGCCACCACGAACCCCGGCAGCGGGCGGCCCATCGAGCCGGGCACGACGTCCTGGCCCGGCGTGTTGGCGATCTGGACGCTGCTTTCGGTCTGGCCGAAGCCGTCGCGGATGGTGACGCCCCACGCCTTCTCGACCTGGTCGATCACCTCGGGGTTCAGCGGCTCCCCGGCACCCACCACCTTGCGCGGCGGCGTCTTCAGCGCGGTCAGGTCGGCCTGGATGAGCATCCGCCACACCGTCGGCGGCGCGCAGAAGCTGGTGACACCGCAGCGGTCCATCTGCGCCATCAGCGCGCCCGCGTCGAACCGGCTGTAGTTGTAGAGGAACACCGTCGCCTCGGCGTTCCAGGGCGCGAAGAAGTTGCTCCACGCGTGCTTCGCCCAGCCGGGCGAGGAGATGTTCAGGTGGACGTCGCCGGGTTCCAGGCCGATCCAGTACATCGTGGACAGGTGGCCCACCGGGTAGGAGACGTGCGTGTGCTGCACCAGCTTCGGCTTCGCGGTCGTGCCGGAGGTGAAGTACAGCAGCAGCGGGTCGCCGGCCTTGGTCGGGCCGTCCGGGGTGAACTCCGGGGACTCGGCGGACGCGGCCGAGTACGCGTGCCAGCCCTCGACCGGCTCCCCGACCGCGATCCGCGTGTAGCCGCCCTCGATGCCGGCGAACTTCGGCGCGTCGACCGAGCGGACGACGACGTGCTTCGCCGCGCCGCGCTCCACGCGGTCGGTCAGGTCGGCCGGCCCGAGCAGCGTCGAGGCCGGGATGATCACCGCGCCGAGCTTGATCGCGGCGAGGATCGTCTCCCACAGCTCGCCCTGGTTGCCCAGCATGAGGATGAGCCGGTCGCCGCGGCGGACGCCGAGCGAGCGCAGCCAGTTCGCCACCTGGTTGGACCGGCCGGACATCTCCGGGTAGGTCCAGCGGTTCTCGCGGCCGTCCTCCTCGACGATCCACAACGCGTACCGCTCGGCGTTGTCCGGGTCGTGCGCGACGACGTCGAACCAGTCGATCGCCCAGTTGAACTCGTCGAACTCCGGCCACGCGAAGTCGCGGTACGCCGTGTCGTAGTCCTCGCGGTGGGCCTGCAGGTAGTCCCGCGCGACGCGGAACGCGTGGTGGACGCTCACGCTGCCTCCTTCTACTCGCCCCGGAACTCCGGCGCGCGGCGTTCCAGGAAGGCCTGGACCGCCTCGCCGAGGTCCTTGCTGGGCAGGAACGCCGAGTTCCACGCCGCGACGTACCGGAGGCCGTCGGCGACCTGGCGCTCGGTGTTCGCCGCCAGTACCTGCTTCGTACCCTGCACCACCAGCGGCGGGTTCGCAGCGATCTCGCCGGCGAGTTCGCGGGCGGCCGTCAGCAGCGCCTCCTGGTCCGGGTGGACGTCGTTGACCAGGCCGATCTTCTCGGCGCGGGCGGCGTCGATGTCCTTGCCGGTGAGGGCGAGCTCGCGCAGGTGCCCCTCGCCGATGATCGAGGCGAGCCGCTGGAGGCTGCCGAGGTCGGCGACGATGGCGACGCGCACCTCGCGGACGCTGAACTTGGCGTCGGCGCTGGCCAGGCGGACGTCGGCGGCCGCGACGACGTCGACCCCGCCGCCGATGCACCAGCCCGAAACGGCCGCGACGACCGGTTTGCGGCATTCCGCGATCGAGCTGACCGCCGCCTGCAGCGACCGGACCTGGTCGAGGAACGCCGTCCGCGGGCCGGCCAGGTTGTCCCCGCCCAGCATCGGCGCCCAGTCGCCCATCATCGCGGGCAGGTCGAGGCCGTAGGAGAAGTGCTTGCCGCTGCCGGTCAGCACCACGGCCCTGACCTGCGGGTCGGCGTCCAGCGCGCGGAAGACCAGGGGCAGCTCGCGCCAGAAGTCCGGGCCCATCGCGTTGCCCTTGGACGGGCCGAGAAGCGTCACTTCGGCCACATGGCCGGCGACGTCGACCTTGAGGGACACCAGGTCGGGCAGACTGTCAGCAGTAGCGGTCATGGGGTCATCTTGACCCATGCCCGCGGGCACCCGCCATTGGCACCTTGTCAATTGCCCTCCCGGGTCACTGTGCCGGCCCGGCCGGGGGATGCTTTCCTGGAAGAACCGGCACCGACACGGGGAGGACGGTGGGACATGAGCCCGGCCAGCGCGACCGCGATCGAGTCCGAACCCCCGTCCGCGCCGGTCCGGCGGGCCTCCCGCCCGATCGAGCTGACCGGCTCGTTCGACCACGAGGGCCACCGGCTCTGGTACACCGAGTTCGGCAGCGGCGACAAGGTCGTCGTGCTCACCCATGGGATCATGCTGACCCGCCGGATGCACGCGCCGCTCGCCCGCCGGCTGGCCCGCGCGGGCTTCCGGGTAATCACCCTCGACCTGCTCGGCCACGGCGACTCCGACCGGCCGACCGAGTCGTGGCTGTACTCGATGCCGTCGTTCGCCGAGCAGACCCTGGCCCTGCTCGATCACCTCGAGGTGGACTCCGCCGTCATCGGCGGGACGTCACTGGGCGCGAACGTCTCCCTGGAGGTGGCGGTGCGGGCACCCGCGCGGGCGCGCGGGCTGATCGTCGAGATGCCGGTGCTGGACAACGCGATCGTCGCCGGGCTGGTCACCTTCGCACCGCTGCTGATGGCGGCCCGGTTCCTGCCGTTCACCGTGCAGGCGGTGGCGCTGGCGGCGTCGGCGGTCCCGCACGGAAACCAGTGGGTCGACGTCGTCACGGACACGCTCTCCCAGCGTCCGGCCCCGATGGCGGCACTGCTGCACGGGGTGCTGTTCGGCCGGATCGCGCCGCCGAAGTCGGTGCGCCGCAAGATCTCGACGCGCGCGCTGGTGATCGGTCACCAGGGCGACCCGATCCACCCGTTCGGCGACGCGGACACCTTGGCCGTCGACATGCCGGACGCGGAGTTCGTCCAGGCCCGCAGCCCGGTCGAGCTGCGGTTCGACCCGACCCGGTTGTCGGACGCGATCCGGGATTTCGCCGCGAGCTGCTACGAGAACTGACATGCCTCTGGTGTGGGTGACCGGCAACGCGGGGGCCGGCAAATCGGCGGTCTGCGCGCTCCTGAAGGAGCGAGGCGAGCTCGCGGTCGACGCGGACAACGAGGGCTACCACCACTGGGCGGACCGGGCGAGCGGCGAAGTCGTCCCCGATCCGCCCGACCCGGTGCCGGCGGGCTGGCTCGACCGCTTCGGGTGGCGGATCAGCCGTGCCAAGGTCGAGGCCCTGGCGGCCCGGGCGGCCGGCGGGGTCGCGTTCTTCTGCGGCTGCCCCGAGAACCACGAGGACGTGCGGGACCTGTTCGACCTCGTGATCTGCCTGGTGATCGACGAAGACACGCTCCGCCACCGGCTCCTGACCCGCACGTCGAACAGCTTCGGCAAGCACCCCGAGGAGCTGGCGGCGGCCCTCGCCGACAACGCCTACCACCACCCCGGCGCCACGATCATCGACGCAACCCGCCACCTCCCCGAAGTCGCCGACGCAATCCTCGCCGCCGCCCGCCGGTTGCGTTCCCCCGATCTCACGTGATCAGAGCCGGATCTCGCGTGATTGAGCACGTAACTCGCGTGATTGGGCGCGTAACTCGCGAGTTCCGGCTTCAATCACGCGAGTTCCGGCCCCGATCACACGAGTCACGGCCCCAGTCACGCGAGTTACGGCCCCAGTCACGCGGAAGTGGCGTCAGGACACGGGGGCGAGGCCGGCCACCGGGCCGATCACGATGACCGCGGGCGGGCGGACTGCGGAGGCGGCCGCGTCGGTGACCACCGTGTCCAAAGTGGAGCGGAGGGAGCGCTGGGTGCGCATCGTGCCGTCCTCGATGATCGCGACCGGGGTGTCGGCCGGGCGGCCGCCGTCCAACAACGCCTTCGCGAACTGCGGGAGGCGCTCGACGCCCATCATCAGGACGATCGTGCCGCGCATACGGGCCAGGAGCTCCCAGTCCACCAGGGACCGGTCGTCGCCGGGGGCGACGTGGCCGGAGACCACCACGACTTCGTGCGCGACGCCGCGGTGGGTGACCGGGACGTCCGCGACCGCCGGGACCGCGAACGCGCTCGTGATGCCCGGGACCATCGTGACCGGGACGCCCACCTCGGCGCAGGCCAGCACCTCTTCGAAGCCGCGGCCGAACAGGTACGGGTCGCCGCCCTTGAGGCGGACGACGAACTTGCCCTCCTTGGCGCGCTCGATCAGCGTGCTGTTGATGACGTCCTGGCTGGCCGCGCGGCCGTAGGGGATCTTCGCGGCGTCGACGATCTCGACCTCGGGCGCGAGCTCGTCGAGCAGCTCGCGGGGCGCCAACCGGTCCACCACGACGACGTCCGCGCGCGAAAGCAGCCGCCGGCCGCGGACCGTGATCAGCTCCGGGTCGCCCGGGCCGCCGCCGACCAGCGCCACGCCGGGCAGGGTGCCCTCCGGGTGCGGACGGCGGCCGTCTTCGATCGTGCCGTTGTGCAGGCCGTCGAGCATCGAGTCGCGGACCGCCGCCGAGCGCAGCGGCTCGCCGCCGGAGAGCACCCCGAACAGCAGGCCGCCGTGCCGTCCGGACGCCGGAGTCACCGCCGAACCGGACTCGCCTTCGTCGGCGCGGACGCAGAACACCCGCTCCCGCTCGGCTTCGGCGCAGACGGCGGCGTTCACGTCGGGGTCGTCCGTGCAGGCCAGCGCGTACCAGGCGTCGCGGAGGTCGCCTTCCTCATAACGCCGTTCGTGCCAGACGAGCTCGCCCGCGTCCACCATCCCCTGCACCGACGGCGTCGTGTGCGGCGACACCAGTTCGACGCGGGCGCCCGCGCTGATCAGCCGGGGCAGCCGGCGCTGGGCCACGGAACCGCCGCCGATCAGCACGACGCGGCGGCCGCTCAGCTGCAGGCCGGAGAGGTAGTGCGGGTCGTCCATGCGCCGGAGTTTATTGGGCCGGGAGCCGCGCGCCAGCCCAGCGTGGGTCATGCCACGCGGAAGACCGGCCCGCGGGCTGCGAACGGCAGCCGCGCACCCCGCGGCACCAGGTAGGCGTGCTCCCGCCGCGGCCGGACGTGGTCGCACTGCGCGTCGGTGATGATCAGGATCGGCCCGTCCGCAGGGAAGTCCGCGGCCCGCTGCAGCAGGTCGACGCCGGGCTGCAGGATCGTCCCGCCGCGCCCGCGGACCTTGACCCGGCCCGCGATGTCCTCGACCGCGAGGTAGCCGGCGTCGTAGGCGACGGCGTCGCAGAACACCACGCGCGCCGCCGGGACGTCCCGGGCCAGCGCGTACGACGCGATCGCGCCCAGCGCCTTGCCGAGCAGCTCCGCGTTCATCGACCCCGAGGTGTCCAGCACCACGCCGAAGGTGACGCGCCGGTCGAGGTGGTCCGGCCGGACGCGGCCCGGGCGTGGGATGTCCGGCGTCGAGGACTGGCGGCGCGACGCCCGCGCGTAGCTGCGCACCGGCAGCTCCACCCGGACGTGCTCGTCGAACCAGCGGGCCAGCTGCGCGTCCCACGGCAGCGGCGGGTGGTCGAGAGCCCGGATCTCCTGCTCCAGCCCGGCCGGCAGCAGCCCGCGGCCCTGCGCGCGGTGGTACTCCAGGCCCTGGGTGAGCGCCCGGCGGTAGAACTCGTCGAGGTCGACGCCCCGGGTGCGGTCGTCCCACGGCGCCGGCCGCGCGTCCCGGCGGGAGGAGCGGCGCCGGACCGCGTCCGGTGCGGACAGCCAGTCGCCGAGCACGTCCCCGGCCTCGCGCGAGCCCAGGGTCACCAGCTTCCGGGCCCGCCGGATGTCGGTGGTCAGCGTGTCGTACACCGATTCCGCGGACATCCCGGTGAGCTGCTGGTCGTGCAGGCTGCCGTGGGGCAGCTCGCCCACGCCCATCGCGACGAGCCAGCCGTTGACGACGTAGTCGCAGGCGACGTTCCAGAGGTAGGGCTCGCGGCCCAGGGCCCGCCGGTCGTGCCGCAGCGCCGCGTGCAGCATCTCGTGGGCCAGCACGAACCGCCACTCCTCGGCGGTCAGGTCGGCGGCCGGGTTGACGTAGATCTCGCCGTGCTCGGCGTCGACCGCGGCCAGGGAAATGTCCCACGCGCGGACCACCTCGGTGTCGGCGACCAGGGTGAACCCGGCCGCGACCGCGCCGAGCAGCGGGAACGACGAGACGAACCAGGACAGCGCGCGGTCCCACTCCCCCGTGGCCCGCCGGTGGCGGGTCCGGCCGCGCGCGTCGGCGGCGCGTTCCATGGCCTCGGTGGCCGACGCGATCAGCCCGCGGGCGAACCGTTCGGTCCAGGGCGTCGGCTTCCCGTGGTACTGCCGCTGCCAGCGGGACATCGGCTCGCCGAGCACCAGGCACGGCCGGCCGGTGCCCAGGTCGGCGAACGGCGCCGGGACGCCGGTTTCCCGCCAGGCGCGGGTCAGGGCCGCCTCCTCGGTGCCCGGGAGTTCGGGCAGGTCCAGCACCGCGGTCCCGACCCGCACCGCTTCCGCGAACCGGTGGACGGCGACGCAGCACGCGGCGGCGTAGACCGGGTCGACTTCGCGGCCCGGCGTGACCGCTTTCGCCTCGGCGAGCCGGTCTTCGTCGAGGTGGCCGAGGCCGAGGTGCAGCAGCAGGTGCGCGAACACCCACGCCCACTCGCCCGCCTCGGCGTCGCGGGCGCGGTTCGGCGTGATCGTCCCGCGGTCGCTGACGACGGCCCAGCCGGCGCCGGTGCTCTCGGTGCTCAGGCTCGCACCCCGGCCGAGGTGCTCGAGGACGGTGTGCGAGCGGACCTGCGCCCAGCCGTCGGCGATCGCCTTGTTCCGGCGTTCGCGGCGCTGGGCCTCGGCGCGGGCGTTGCTCATGCCCGCGCCGCCACCAGCCGCGGCAGGTCACGGGCCGCCTCGACCAGGAACCACGACGGCAGCCGCGGGTTCCCGGCTTCGTCGTCGGCGATGACCAGCTGGGCCATCTCGAGGGAGATTTCGGCCAGCTCGACCAGGAGGCTCTTCGCGCGGAAGGCGAACTGGCGCACGGCGGCCGAGGCGTGCCGCTTGTCCGCGGGCAGGTCCTTGACCAGCCGCGCGCGGAACGTCTCGGCGAGGAAGTAGAGCAGGTCGCGGTCGGCCGGCTCGGCGGGCCAGCGCGCGTCGCCCTTGAGGATCGCCTCGAGGTCGAAGGCGTGCCGGGCGACCTTGAGGTACGCGCGGAAGGCGCCGGCGTGGGCCGGGGTGAGGGTCGCGTACGCCAGCAGCGCGATCGTCTCGTCGTCGGCCGGGTCGCCCGCGGAGTGCAGGAGGTCCGAGAGCATGTGCCAGGACCGCGGCGTGGAGAACGGCTCCTCGGTCTTCGGCGGCGGGCTCCACAGGTGGTCCGGGCGCTGGGTCAGGTACTCGATCACCCACGGGTGGATGCCGTTCCCGGCGGCCCAGGCGAGCCAGTCGCCCGGCGCGGCCCGCAGGTGGACGTGCACCAGGCGGTTGACCAGGGCCGAGGCCATCGGCCGGGCCAGGGCCTGGTCGGTGGCGCGATTGCCGGCGCCGATCACGACCGAGCCCGCCGGCAGCTCGTAGGAGCCGATGCGGCGGTCGAGGATGAGCGAGTAGAACGCCTTCTGGACGTCGGGTGCGGCGGCGTTCAGCTCGTCGAGGAACAGGCAGTACGGCTCGTCGCGGGCGATCTGCTCCGGCGGGCAGAACCGGCTGCGGCCGCCGGTGATCTGCGGGACGCCGATCAGGTCTTCGGGGGCGAGCTGGGTGCCCAGCAGCGAAACGCAGTCCAGGCCCAGCGACGCGGCGAAGTCGCGCACCAGCGAGGACTTCCCGATCCCGGGCGCGCCCCAGAGGAACACCGGCCGCACGACGGCGGTGGTGAGCAGGAGCTCGGGCAGCCGGGCGGGCGTGACCGTGAGCTGGGCGTGCAAGCGTGGACCTCCTGTGCGTCAGGACATCCTCCTGCGACGCCCCCTTTCTTACGCCCATGATCGCGCGCCACCCGGCTTCGCGCATCCGATTTAGCTCGCGCGGCCCGCGGACGGATACGGCAACAGGGCCATTTCGCGCGCGTTCTTGATCGCCGTGGCGACCTGTTTCTGTTGCTGCGGCGTCAATCCCGTCACCCGGCGGGCGCGGATCTTGCCGCGGTCGGAGACGAACTTCCGCAGCAGGTCGACGTCCTTCCAGTCGACGTGGGTGATCTTGTTGGCGTGCAACAGGTTCACCTTGCGCTTGCCCGGGCGGTCGCGGGGCGGCTTCGGCATCCGGCTCACCAGCTCGACTTCGCGACGCCGGGCAGCTCACCGCGGTGCGCGGCGTCGCGCATCTTCACCCGCGACAGCCCGAACTTCCGCAGGTACCCCCGCGGACGGCCGTCCGCGGCGTCCCGGTTGCGGATCCGCGTCGGGCTCGCGTCGCGCGGCAGCTTCTGCAGCGCGACGACCGCGTTCGCCTTCTCCTCCGACGGCGACGCGGGCGAGGCGATGACGGCCTTCAGCGCGCGGCGGCGTTCGACGTACCGCGCGGCGATCACCTTCCGCTGCTCGTTCTTCGCGATCTTCGACTTCTTGGCCATCAGCGCTCTTCCTTGAACTCGACGTGCTTGCGCGCGACCGGGTCGTACTTGCGCAGGACCATCCGGTCCGGGTCGTTGCGGCGGTTCTTCTTGGTGACGTACGTGTAGCCGGTGCCCGCGGTGGACCGCAGCTTGATGATCGGCCGGACGTCGGTGCTCTTCGCCATTACAGCTTCACCCCCTTCGCCTTCAGCTCGGCGACGACGGCCTCGATGCCGCGCTTGTCGATCGTCTTCATGCCCTTGGCGGACACGCGCAGCCGCACCCAGCGGCCTTCGCTCGGCACGAAGTAGCGCCGGTTCTGCAGGTTCGGCTCCCACCGCCGGGACGTGCGGCGGTGCGAGTGCGAGACCTGCTTGCCGTAGCCCGGCTTGCGGCCGGTGACCTGGCACACGGCGGACAAAGGCCCTCCCGAGTTGATAGTGGTTTTCGTTTTCAGTTACTGTAGCGCACCGTACCCCGCCCGCATTCCTGGAGCACCTGTGACCCACCACCCCCGCGTCCCGCTCGTCCTCGTGAGCGGTCTGGTCGCCGGACCGAACGCCGCGCTCGCCGAGCTGCTGCGCGCGGCCGGGCCCGGCACCGCCGTCGTCCACCACGACCTGCGCGAGATCCACTCCGGCGTCGTCCGCCGCCGGCTGCGGCTGGGCGAGCGCGACGAGCTGACCGTGCTCGAACTGGCCCACGGCTGCGTGTCCTGCACCCTGCGGGAGGACCTGCTCCCGCTGCTGCGGCGGCTGGCCCGGCGCCCGGAGGTGACCCGGATCGTCTTCCGGCTCGACGAAGCGATGGAGCCGGAGCCGGTGAGCTGGGCGATCCGGAACGTCCTGGTCGGCGACCGGCCGGTGAGCGAGGACGTCGACCTGCGGGCCGTCCTGACCGTGGTCGACTGCGCGACCTGGCTGGCCGACGCGACCGGTGACGACGAGCTGGCCGACCGGAACCTGCAGGGCAGCCCCGAGGACGAGCGGACGGTCGCCCAGGTCGCGCTGGCCCAGGTGGAGTTCGCCGACGTCCTGGTGCTGGCCGGCGCGGCCACCGACGCGTGGAGCGCCGCGAAGGCGTCCGCGGTGCTCGACCGGGTGGCGCCGTCGATCCCCCGGGTCGAGCTGGCCCGGATCGACGGCGCGGGCGTGCTCGACGCCGTCCCGGCGAACGCCCGTCGCGGCGAGGTGACCGACATGCACGGCGCGCTACTGCGCGGCGAACCGCCGTGGCACGACGACTGCGGCATCGCCCTGCTGACCTTCACCGCGCGGCGGCCGTTCCACCCCGCGCGCCTGCACGACGCCCTCGACGTGCTGCTCGACGGCGTCGTGCGCACCCGCGGGCGCGCATGGGTGGCCAGCCGGCCCGACGTCGCGTTCTGGATCGAGTCGGCCGGCGGCGGGCTGGGCCTCGGCCACGCCGGACCGTGGCTCGCGTCGCCGGACGGTCCGAAGTGGACGGACGTCTCCCCCGAGCGGCGGACGCTGGCGTCCCTGCGCTGGGACCCGGTGCACGGTGACCGCGCTCAGGAACTCGTCGTGGTGACCGACCAGACAACGCCGGACGAGATCGACGCGGCCCTGCGCGGCGCTCTACTGACCGACGAAGAGCTCGCGGCCGGACCGGAAGCCTGGGCGCACTACCCCGACCCGTTCGGCGACTGGCACGAGGAACCGTGCGAGGACACCGAACCCGACCCGGCGCGGCACTCCGCGGCGAACCGAAAGGAAGAACGATGAAGACCGGAATCCACCCCGGCTACCACCCCGTGGTGTTCAAGGACTCGGCCACCGGGGACGCGTTCCTGACCCGCTCCACGATCACCTCCGACAAGACGATCGAGTGGTCCGACGGCCGCACCTACCCGCTGGTCGTGGTCGACATCAGCGCGTGGTCGCACCCGTTCTGGACCGGCACCCAGCGGATCATGGACAGCGCCGGCCAGGTCGAGAAGTTCCACCGCCGCTACGGGAAGCGAGGCACCCGCTGATGGCCGTGCCCAAACGGAAGACCTCGCGCAGCAACACGCGGTCCCGGCGGTCGCAGTGGAAGGCCGCCGTGCCGGACCTGGTGCCGATCACGGTCGACGGCAAGGTACAGCTGGTCCCACGCCGGCTGATGAAGCACTTCCACACGCGGTGAGCGTCCCGGTCACCGTCCTGTCCGGCTTCCTCGGCGCGGGCAAGACGACGCTGCTCAACCACATCCTGGGCAACCGGGCCGGCCTGCGGGTCGCGGTGATCGTCAACGACATGAGCGAAGTGAACATCGACGCCGCGCTGGTCCGCTCGCAGGAGCGGCTGGTCGAGCTGACCAACGGGTGCATCTGCTGCACCCTGCGGGAGGACCTCCTGGAGGAGGTCGCGGCGCTGTGCTCCGGCGGCCGCTTCGACCACGTGCTCATCGAGTCGAGCGGCATCTCCGAGCCGATGCCGGTGGCGGCGACGTTCACCTTCCTGGAGGCGGTCGCCCACCTCGACACGATGGTGACGGTGGTGGACGCGGCGAACTTCGCCCGGGAGCTGGCGGCCGGCGACTCCCTGGCGGAGCGCCGGCTCGACCAGTACGCCGGTGACGAGCGGACGGTGAGCGACCTGATGGTGGACCAGATCGAGTTCGCCGACGTCCTGCTGCTGAACAAGACCGACCTGGCCCCCGACGTCGACCGGCTCGTGGCGGTGCTGCGGCGGCTGAACCCGGCCGCCGACGTCGTCACGGGCGCCTTCGCGCAGGTGCCGCCGGAGCGGGTGTTCGGGACGGGCCGGTACGACGCCGTCCGGGCGCAGGAGGCTCCGGGCTGGGTGGCCGAGCTGAACGGCGACCACGTCCCGGAGACGGAGGAGTACGGGATCTCCGGCGTGGTGTTCCGCGCCGCGCGGCCGTTCGACCCGGCGGCGCTGTGGGACTTCGTGACCCGGCGGCTGGATTCCGGCGAGTTCGGGACGGTGCTGCGGTCGAAGGGGTTCTTCACGCTGGCGTCCCGGCCCGGGCTGACCGGGCTGTGGTCCCAGGCGGGCACGGTGGCACGCTTCGAGCCCCAGGGCGTCGCGGCCGAGCCGCGGCAGGAGCTGGTGTTCATCGGCGTCGACCTCGCCGGCGACGCGCTGCTCGCCGCTCTGGACAGCTGCCTCGGCGACGCGACCGGCCCGGACCCGTTCCCGGAGTGGGACCCGGTCCACGTGCACTGAACCCGGAACTCGCGTGATCAGAGCCGGA
>NZ_JBSGJD010000174.1:0-20979 GCF_053605405.1 Amycolatopsis sp. NPDC003861 | reverse complement strand
CAGGCCTAGCAAGGTCTGCCGCGGCTTGTCGTGAGTGGTAATTAGGGTTCTAACCCTAATTACCACTCACGACCCCGCCAGCCTGAAGTGAGTGACATGACCAACGTGGAGACGACGGACGCGACCGGCCTCGGGGAGATCGAGGTCGGCGCCGCCCGGATCAACGTCGACGACAAGCGCATGATCAACGCGCGCGCCGACGTCAACCAGCTGCTGCCCATGAAGTACAAGTGGGCGTGGGAGAAGTACCTGGCCGGCTGCAACAACCACTGGATGCCGACCGAGGTCGCCATGCAGGCCGACATCGCGCTGTGGAAGTCGCCGGACGGCCTCACCGAGGACGAGCGGCAGATGCTCAAGCGCAACCTCGGCTTCTTCGCGACCGCGGAGTCGCTGGTGGCCAACAACATCGTGCTCGCGGTGTACCGGCAGATCACCAACCCCGAGTGCCGCCAGTACCTGCTGCGCCAGGCGTTCGAGGAGGCCGTGCACACGCACACCTTCCAGTACATCTGCGAGAGCCTCGGCCTGGTCGAGGGCGAGCTGTTCAACATGTACCGCGAGGTCCCGTCCATTTCGGACAAGGACGCGTGGGCGCTGAAGTACACGCAGAACCTGGAGAACCCGGACTTCGAGACCGGCACGCCGGAGGCCGACCAGGCGTTCCTGCGGGACCTCGTGGCGTTCTACGTGATCTTCGAGGGCATGTGGTTCTACACCGGCTTCGCGCAGATCCTGTCGCTGGGCCGCCGGAACAAGATGGTCGGCATCGCCGAGCAGTACCAGTACATCCTGCGCGACGAGTCGATCCACCTGAACTTCGGCATCGACTGCATCAACCAGATCAAGATCGAGAACCCGCACCTGTGGACCGAGGAGTTCCAGGCCGAGGTGCGCGGGATGCTCAAGGAGGCGTGCGAGCTCGAGGTCAAGTACGCCCGCGACACGATGCCGCGCGGCATGCTCGGGCTGTCGGCGCAGCTGTGCGAGCAGTACATGCACTTCATCACCGACCGGCGGGCGCAGCAGATCGGGCTGGCCCCGATCTTCGGGGAGACGGAGAACCCGTTCCCGTGGATGTCCGAGGCGATGGACCTGAAGAAGGAGAAGAACTTCTTCGAGACCCGCGTGATCGAGTACCAGTCGGGCGGCGCCCTCGACTGGGACTGAGTCCTTGAAGCACACGGCCCCGCCCCGGTGAACCAGGGCGGGGCCGTTTCACGTCGTCGCCCGCGTGGCCAGCTCCGCATCCAACGGGCTCAGGTCCGAGCCGACGGCCTCCCGCGGCGACCACCACCGGAAGCCGAGTCCTTCCTCGCTCAGGACGAGCCGGGGCGCCGCGGCGAGCTCGGCCCGGTAGACGGCGAGGAACTCGCGCCGCCCGGGATCGGCCAGGTCGAACTCGGCCACCGCGGCGAAGGTCAGCGCGACGTCGTGGATGCCGGTCTCCTCGGCGAGTTCGCGGGCCGCGGCCTCGCGCGCGGTTTCCCCGGGTTCCCGCATCCCGCCGGGCAGTTCCCACTGCCCGCGGCGCTTGTCGAACATCATCAGGACCGCGCCGGCGTGGCGGACCACGACCAGCGAGGCAGCCACGGGCGGCAGCGCGCTCTCGGCGACCCGCCGCACCGCGAGCAGCACGTTCCCCGCTCGGTCCCGGAGCGGGAGCCCGGCCATCAGAACGCGTAGCGCCGCACGGTTTCCGGGTGCAGCACCAGCCTCACCTGCTCCGTGTCCCGGATCGCCTTCGCGTCGGCCGCGCGGTCCGGGTCGTCGAGGTCCCAGTACCGCGCCGCCAAGCGCTGCGCCAGCTCCTGTGCCCCGCCGGGCTCGATCGAGACGCGGCCGGCCACCGAAACCCAGCGCTCGCGCTCGCCCACCGGGGCCGCCACCACGATCGACGCGTGCGGGTCGCGGCGCAGGCGGCGTACCTTGGGCGCGTCCGGCTCCGAGAACAGCTGGAGCGTGCCGTCGTCGGCCGCCTCGAACCAGACCGGGCGCGGCTCGGCGCCGGCCACGGTCAGGAACCCGTGCAGGGGACGGCGGAGGAATTCGAGGTCGTCGGAAGTCAGCATGGGTCCAGTGAACCGGAGCCGGTCGGACGATCCCATGGGTGAAACACCGGAATCCCTGTCCATTCGTCTAACCTCGAGACCGTGGACGACCTCTTCCGCGGCGTGCGGGCCCACGGCTCGCTGTTCGGCAGCTCCGCCGTCACCCCGCCGTTCTCCCTGCACTTCGTCGACGGCGCCCCGCTGACCATGTGCACCGCGCTCTCCGGCGGCGGCTGGATCGTCCCCGAGCACGGCGAACCCGAGCCGCTGAGCGCCTACGACACCGTCGTCGTGCGCGGACCGGGCACCTTCACCTTCGTCGACGAGCTCGGCACCGGCGCCGAACCGGTCGCGTGCGGCGAGTACTGCGCCGCCACGGAGCTGGGCGGGACGCGGCACCGGCGCGGCTGGCGCGACGACGGCGACGGCCCGACCACGCTGATCGTCGGCGCCTACCCGGCCGGCGGCGAGGTCAGCCGTCCGCTGCTGGACGCCCTGCCGCCCGTGTTGCGCGTGGACGGCGGCGGCACCGGGGACGCCGTCCTGGACCACCTCGCAGCCGAGGTGGCCGCCGACACGCCCGGCCAGCAGGTCGTGCTCGACCGGCTGCTCGACTGGATGCTCGTCTGCACGCTGCGCGCGTGGTTCGACCGGCCCGGCGGCGAACCACCGGCGTGGTGGAGCGCCCAGCGCGACCCGGTGGCCGGCCCGGTGCTGCGCCTGCTGCACGACGAACCCGCGGCGCCGTGGACGGTCGCCGCGCTGGCCCAGCGGGCCGGGGTGGCGCGCTCGACGTTGGCCAAGCGGTTCGCCGAGCTCGTCGGCGAGCCGCCGCTGACCTACCTCACCCGCCGCCGGATGGCGCTCGCCGCCGACCTGCTGGCCGAGCGGCCCGCCGCCACCGTCTCGGAGGTCGCCCGGCAGGTCGGGTACGCCGACGCCTTCGGGTTCAGCGCGGCGTTCAAGCGGGTCCGGGGTGTCACCCCGAGCGAGTCCCGACGCAAAGCCACCTCCGGCTGATCCGCTCCGTCACGTCCAGCCGGTGACAATCACTTCCGATGCCAGCCGACCCACCGCCGCGCGGCCGCAGGCGGTGCGCACCGATCACCCGAAAAGACGGCGCCGCAGGTGTTGTCAGAGCGTCAACAAGGGTGCATCGTGGACGGACAACCGATCTCGACGCAGGAGATGGTCACTTTGCCGGGCACCGTGAGCCGAGCCGCCGAAGCACTGCGCGAACGCGTGCCGCCCCTGACCGCTCTCCCCCTGCCGCACAAGGTCGACGAACGGTGGCTGCAGTCGCGGTGGCCCGTCAAGGAACTCGCGACGCCGCCTGCGGGCAGCGGCCTCAAGCCCGTGCTCGGTGACGAAGGTCCGCCCGTGGTCGGGCACATGCTGGAGATGATGCGGTTCGGCCCGGCGTTCGGCCTGCGCCGGCACGAGCTCTACGGCCCGGTGTCCTGGACCGGCGGGTTCGGCCGCCGGATCGTCGCGCTGTCCGGGCCCGAGGCCACGCAGATCGCGCTCGTCAACAAGGACAAGGCGTTTTCGCAGGAGGGCTGGAAGTTCTTCATCGAGAAGTTCTTCGAGCGCGGCTTGATGCTGATGGACTTCGGCGAGCACCACCTGCACCGCCGGATCATGCAGGAGGCCTTCACGCGCCCGCGGCTGACCGGCTACGTCGGCGAGATGGGTCCCGCGCTGCGCGAAGGTGTCGCCGGCTGGGGCGCGAGCGAGCGGCCGCGGCTGTACTGGGCGCTCAAGCAGCTGACCCTCGACGTCGCCACCCGCGTGTTCATGGGCATGCCCAGCGGCGCCGACGCCGCCCGGATCAACCGCGCGTTCGTCAGCTGCGTGCGGGCCGGCACCGCCTTCGTGCGCTTCCCGGTGCCGGGCGGACGCTGGTCGGCCGGGCTGCACGGGCGCCGGGTCCTGGAGCGCTACTTCGGTGAAACCCTGCCCGCCAAACGGCGTTCGGGCGGCGACGACCTGTTCGCCGCGCTCTGCCAGGCCACCACCGAGGACGGCGACCGGTTCTCCGACACCGACATCGTCAACCACATGATCTTCTTGATGATGGCCGCGCACGACACGACCACCATCACCAGCAGCGCCATGGCCTACTACCTGGCCAAGCACCCGGAGTGGCAGGAACGCGCCCGCGCGGAGTCGCTGGCCCTCGGCGACGACGTCCTCGACATCGAGGCCGTCGACCGGCTGGAAACCCTCGACCTGGTGATGAAGGAGGCGCTGCGGCTGGTGGCGCCGGTGCCGTCGCTGACCCGCCAGACCGTCAAGGACACCGAGGTCCTCGGCCACTACATCCCCGCGGGCACGCTCGTCGGCGTCTCGCCGACCATCAACCACTTCACGCCCGAGTGCTGGACGAACCCCTTCGCGTTCGACCCGGAGCGCTTCGCCGAACCGCGGCGCGAGGACAAGTCGCACCGGATGGCGTGGATGCCGTTCGGCGGCGGCGCGCACAAGTGCATCGGGCTCCACTTCGGCGGTCTCGAGGTGAAGTTGCTGATGCACGAACTGCTGCGCGCCTACCGCTGGTCGGTTCCGGAGAGTTACACCGCGCGCTGGGACTACGTCTCGCTGCCGGTGCCCGCGGACGGTCTGCCGGTCCACCTGACCCGTCGCTGACCCGGCGACCGTCCACCGCCGCATACACTAGGTAACGAAACGTTACCGTTTGTGGAGATTCGTTCACTCGTTCAGCCGGTAGACACCCCGTGACACACATGATGGCGTGGCATCGATCGTGGGCGAAGGCTGCCTGGTGCGGCTTCATGATCCCCGACACCGTGTCCGACCTGGCCATACCTGTGCGTGAAGAGGTGGAGTGTGCCTGAACCCGGTGCCGCGTCAGGGCTACTGGACGTGGCGCGGCGGTGGGCGGCGACGTTGGCCGACACCAAAGGAGTAACGCTTCCCCCGGAAGAGCTCGAAGCTCTCCTGCTGGAGGTCGCGCACGACGCGGTCGACCAAGCCGGCTCGCAGCACGACGGCGCGCTGCTGCGGTTCACCGCGCTGTACGCCGCCTCGCCGATGGGCATCGCGCTGGCCGACCCCGACGGCGCCATCGTCGAGGCGAACCTCGCGCTCGGCCAGCTGCTCGGCTGCTCGCCGGAACGGTTGCGGGGCAGGCACATCACCGGCCTCGGCTCGACCGACCACGACGTCTCGCGGCTCGCGGCCGGCCTGGAACAGGTGCGCGCGGGGCGCGACCGCTACCAGGAGCGGATGCTGCTCGACCACACCGAGGACGGGCAGCTCTGGACCGACGTGACGCTCGCCCGGCTGCCCGGCGACCGGCCCGGCTCGATCTACCCGGTGCTGATGGTGTCGGACGCGAACGAGCTGCACCTGCTGCAGGAGCGGCTGCTGCACCAGAACGTGCACGACCCGCTGACCGGGCTGCCCAACGCGTCGTCGTTCACCACCAAGCTGGAGGCCGCGCTCGGCGCCGGCGCGCGCGACGACATCGCGCTGATCTACCTCGACGTCGACGGCTTCAAGGTGGTCAACGACGGCCTCGGCGCCGGGGTCGGCGACCAGGTGCTGCGCGGGGTCGCGAACAAGCTGTCGGCGGTGTTCACCGGCCACCACGACGGGTTCGTCGCGCGGCTGTCCGGCGACGGCTTCGCGGTGCTGCTGCGCGGCGAGCTGGCCGCGACCGAGGTCATCGGGCTGGTCGAGCGGGCCCTGGAGGACCTCAACGAGCCGATCTACCTGGGCGGGCACGGCATCGGCGTCAGCGCGAGCGCGGGCATCGTCGTGCGCGCGGCGGTCGAGGGCGGCGCGGCGGAACTGCTGCGGGCCGCAGAAATCGCGCTGCACCGGGCCAAAGAGGCCGGCAAGGCGCAGTGGATGCTGTTCGACCCGGAGCTGGACGCCCGCGACCGCGGCCGCTACCAGCTGGGCGCGGTGATCGCCGGCGCGCTGGAGAACGGCGAGTTCTCGCTGGTCTACCAGCCCACGGTGAAGCTGTCCCGGCCGGACGAGCTCGCGGCGGTCAACGCCGGGCTGCGGTGGAACCACCCGGAGAAGGGCGAGCTCGGCTCCGAGGAGTTCTACCCGCTGGCCCAGACCACGGGCATGACCGTCCCGCTGGGCCGCTGGCTCCTTGCCGAGTCCCTGGCGGCGACGGCCCGCTGGCGCACGCGCCTGGGCGATGCCGCCCCGGACGTCTGCGTCCGGCTCCCGGCCCGGCTGGCGATCGACCCCGACCTGGTGCTGCTGGTGAAGGAGCAGCTGGACAAGCACGAGCTCCCGGCGCGGGCGTTGCGCCTGTGCACCGACCGCGACTCGATGCTCGACCCGCGCGGCGAAGTCCTGGACTCCCTGTCGGTCCTGGCCGACCTGGGCGCGCAGCTGGTGCTGACGATCTCGGGCTCGGCGGACCTGGAGCTGATCCCGCAGCACCGCCTCCCGGTCCGGCACGTCATCCTGTCGGGCCCGGTGGTCGACGCGCTGGACACCGACGAGCCGGCGGAGTCCGACCTGCGCCACCTGACCCAGCTGATCACCCGGGCGCGTGAGCTGCACCTGAAGGTGGGGGCGGAGGGGGTGCGCACGCACGAGCAGGCGGCCCGGTTGCGCCAGCTGGGAGTGGTCGCGGCACGGGGGCCGTTCGTGGCGGATTCGGCGACGGGCGACGAGGTCGACGAGCTGATCGCGCGGCACCCGCGGAAGTGAGGACCAAGCCGGTTGCCCGGCGGCTCCGAACGACCGGCAGGATGGGTTCTGCCGCCGACGAGAAGGGACGTCCATGGACGCCGGAGACCTCGCCCCCGACTTCACGCTGCCCGACGACCGGGGCCAGGAGCGCACGCTCTCGGACTTCCTGGTCACCGGGCCCGTGGTCCTGTTCTTCTACCCGGCCGCGATGACCGGGGGCTGCACCGCCGAGAGCTGCCACTTCCGCGACCTCGCGGCGGAGTTCGCGGCGGTCGGCGCGCACCGCGTCGGCATCAGCCCGGACGCCATCACCAAGCAGCGCGCCTTCGCCGACGCGAACGGCTTCGACTACCCGCTCCTGTCCGATGTGGAGGGTGCGGTCGCCAAGCAGTTCGGCGTGTGGCGCAAACTCGTGCCGCTGCACACCAAGCGCGCCACCTTCGTCATCGGCGAGGACCGGAAGGTCATCGCGAAGATCAAGAGCGAGCTGAACTTCACCGTTCACGCCGACGAGGCGCTCAAGGTGCTGCGGGAACGGAACAAGGTCTCCTAGCGGGGGAGTCAGCCGCCACACGCGGTTGGTGCCCGTGCACGACGGCGCCAGCGGCTTCTCCGCCGGTTCCGTGCGCACCTCGGTGAAGCCGAGCCGGGCGGGGACCGCTCCACTTCGGACGTTCCGCTCGTCGTGCTTGATCTCGACGTACCCGGCGCCGAGGCGGAAGGCCTCGTCCGTCAGGAGCGCGACGGCGCGGGTCATCAGGCCGCGGCCGACGAACCCGGCCGCGAGCCAGTAGCCGATCTCGACGCCGCCGTCGCGGGTCATCACGCCGATGCCGCCGGCCACCTCCGCGCCCAGCCGCAGCGCGTATTCGTACGCTTCGCCGCTCTCCCAGCGCTTCGCGGTCAGCCGGAGGAACTCCGCCGAGTCGTCGTCGGTGTAGCCGCCGGCGGCCCAGATCAGGAACGGGCTCAGGTGCGCCAGCGAGCCGCTGACGACCTCGGTCAGCGTCGGGCGGTCGCCCGGGTGCCAGCGGGTCAGCGTCAGGTCACCGTCACGGTAGGTCTCGGCCGGGGCTTCCATGCAGTTCATGGTGCCCCGGCCGGGAGGTCAGGCGCGACTCAATTCACGATGACGCTGTCGGGCACCTCGGTGTCGTTCTTCAGCGCGTCGAACAGCTGCTTCGACTTGGCCTTGTCCCAGTTCTCCGCCGACCCGCTGGTCACCGGCACCGTCGTGGTCACCACGCCCCCGGAGGAGATCCCGCGCATCGCCAGCGCCAGGCCGGCCAGGTTGTGCACGTGGTCGCCCGAGTCCATGGTCAGCGCGTCCGGCGCCGAGGACAGCAGCGGGAAGAAGTCGAACGGGTTCAGCAGCGTGCCCGGGCTGGCGATCTGGCTGACCAGCGCGCCGATGAACTTGCGCTGGTTGGCGACGCGGTCGAGGTCCGAACGCGGTGTCGCCGAACTGTGGCGCATCCGCACGAAGCCCAGCGCCGACCGGCCGTCCAGGGACTGGCAGCCCGCCTTGATGTCGATGCCGGTCATCGTGTCGTTCATGTCCTTGTCGATGCACATGTCGACCCCGCCGATCGCGTCGACGATCTTGGCGAACCCGCCGAAGCCGATCTCCGCGTAGTGGTCGATGTGCAGCCCGGTGGCGCCTTCGACGGTCTGCGCCAGCAGCTTCGGGCCGCCGAGCGAGAACGCCGCGTTGATCTTGTTCTTGCCGTGCCCGGGAATCGACACCTGCGAGTCGCGCGGCAGCGACAGCAGCGTCGGCTTGGTGCTGGTGTCCGGGATGTGCGCGACCATGATCGTGTCGGTGCGCTGCCCGCCGCCCGCCGCGGCGACGTCGCCGGTGGCGAGCCGCTCCTCGTCCTCGGCGGTCAGGCCTTCGCGGCTGTCCGAGCCGACGATCAGCCAGTTGGTGCCGGACGCGGCCACCGGGCGGCCGGAGTAGTCGGCCAGCGCGTCGACGCGCTTGATGGAGAACTCGAGGTAGATCCAGATGCCGGCGAGGAAGACGACGAGGACGAGCACCAGGGCGCCCAGGACCTTGCCGAAGCTCCAGCGGCGCCGGCGGGGCGGCCGGGACGGCGGGTAGTCGTCCTGGACCGGACGGCGCGGCGGGTCCTGCCGCGGGGGCGGCGGCGGGGCGTACTCGGGCTCGCGGGTGCCCATCGGGCGGGTGCGCTCGTCGTACGGGCTCCGGCCCCGCCCGGGCAGCGGCATCATCTGCGCGCGCTGGTGGTCCCGGGAGCGGCCGGCCGGCGGCCGGGGCGGCGGCATCCGGCGCCCGCCGTCGTCGCCACGGTACGTCATCACCATCACCCAATCCCGATCCGGACAAACTTCTCGTCGTCAGTACACCGCACGTCCTCGGAAGGAGGACGCCCGGCACCGGGGTCGGGTTGCGGTTACCGGCCGGTTGCCTCGTAGCCGAACTGGTGGACCTTGAGGTACCCGGACCGGAACCCGGCCTCGGAATAGGCCAGGTAGAACTCCCACATCCGGCGGAAGACGTCGTCGAACCCGAACCCGGCGATGTCGGCCCAGCGGTGCAGGAACCGTTCGCGCCACCACCGTAGCGTGCGCGCGTAGTCCTGGCCGAACTCGCGCATCCCGGCCAGCTTGAGCCGGGTGTTCGCCTTGACGCCCTCCTCGACCGAGCGCACCGACGGGATCAGCCCGCCCGGGAAGATGTACTTGTGGACCCAGCTGTAGGCCCGCGACGCCGCCAGCATCCGGTCGTGGTCCATGGTGATGGCCTGCAGGCCGAACCGCCCGCCCGGGCGCAGCCGCTCGCCGATCACCCGGTAGAACTCCGGCCAATAGGACGCGCCGACGGCCTCGATCATCTCGACGCTGACCACGGCGTCGTACTTGCCGCTCGACTCGCGGTAGTCGCACAGCTTCACTTCGACGCGATCGGAGAACCCGGCCGCCGCGATGCGCTCGGTGGCCAGCGCGCGCTGCTCCTCCGAGATGGTCAAGGACGTCACGTGCGCGCCGCGGGCCGCGGCGCGGATGGCGAGTTCACCCCATCCGGTGCCGATTTCGAGGACTTCGCTGCCGTCGCGGACGCCCGCGTAGTCGAGCACGCTGTCGATCTTGCGGTGCTGGGCGGCGGTGAGGTCGTCGTCGCCCGGCGCGAACAGCGCGGAGGAGTACGTCATCGACTGGTCGAGGAAGGCGCCGAACAGGTCGTTGGAGAGGTCGTAGTGCCGGTGGATGTTCGCCCGCGCGCCCTCGAGGGTGTTCTCCTCCGACGGCGGCTGCGTCCGCTCGGCGAGCCGGCGGAACTTCTGCAGCGCCGGCGGGACGAGCGTGGCCATCCGCTCGGCGAACGGCGTCAGCACCTCGGCGAGGTCGGACGCGGTCCAGTCACCGGCCATGTAGGACTCGCCGAAGCCGATCTTGGCGTCGACGCCGAGGCGGTGGAAGAACGCCTCGGGCCGCAGGATCCGCATTTCGGGTGACTCCGGGCCGCCGGCGCCGAGCACGGTGCCGTCCGGGAAGCTGACCCGCACGTCGAGCGGGCGCACCGCGCGGCGGAACAGCGCGGCGGCGATCCGCGCGCGCAGCGCGGAGTGCGGTGGGGTGGCCAGGCCCGGCCACCGGGTCCCGTCCGGGACGTCCCGGGCCGACGCCCGGTCAGCGCTCGAAGTGGTCACGGGTACTCCCTCCGGCCGGCCAGGTTCGCCGGTGATCGATCCTAGTCGCCGCACCCCCGCGGCGCGTCTCGGCGAATGCCCTGTTCGGGGCGTGTTCACACCGGTATCCGCAGCCGCTGCGGCCCGGTGGCGGCCCACGCCCCGCGGAGGGTCCCGCCGTCGTCGCCGGCGAGCAGGTCCAGGGTGAACGCCACGGTCAGCCGGGTCCAGACCCGGGCGCGGCGCAGCATCGCGTGGCCTTCGTTCGCCATCTCGAACCGGGCGACCCGCGCGGCCACGCCCGCGGCCCGTTCGGCGAAGGCGTGGGACTCCGCCGGGCTCGTCATCCGGTCGCGGGTGCCGTGCACGATCAGCACCGACCGCCCGGCGACGGCCGCCACCGGCTCGCCCCGCGGCGTCCACGGCGCCAGCGCGCACACCCCGCGCACGGCCGGGTCGTCGGCCACGCGCAGCGCGACCCGTGCCCCCATCGAGTGACCGACCAGCACGACCGGCAGGCCCGGGTGATCGGCGTGGATGCGCGCAAGGGCCCAGCGGGCGTCCTCGATCGGGTCCTCGGAGGGTGCGTTCCAGCCGTAGCGGCGGTTGCGCAGCAGCCTGACCTCGACACCGCCGTGACCATCGGGGCTTCGCCCCGAGCCGGGGGCTCCGCCACCCGGGCCCCCCGAAAAGCCGCTTTTGCGGCCGGCCCGGTGCAGGGCCCGCGCGATCGGAATCATCCTCAGATAGGCCAGCTTCCAGGGCGGCACGCTGCCCGTGCCCCGCTCGGCGCCGCCGTGCAGCACGAGCACGACCGCCCCGGTCCGCCCGCGCGCCTTCCACACGGACACCGCCGGATCCACCTCGACCACCCGCGTCCTCCTCTTCCCCCGCATCCGGGTCAACCTCGGTCCCCCACCCGGCTATTCCACCGCGCGAAGTGGTCCGCACGGTAGATTCGGCGCCCGATCCCCGACGGAAGGGTGGGTGTGGTGAGCGCCACGGACATCGCAGGCAGCGTCGCCGAACAGCTGGCGGAAGTCGAGCGGGCCAACGCCGAAGCGGTGCGGGCCGCGGCGGACCTGGTGCTGGGGGTGATCCGGGCCGACGCACTGGTCTATACCGCCGGCGCCGGGCACTCGCTGGCCGCGGTCGCCGAGACGTTCTACCGGGCCGGCGGGCTGGCCTGCGTCTACCCGCTCTACCACCCGGACCTGCTCCCGCTGCACGGCGCGGTACCCAGCACGCAGACCGAGCGGCGCAGCGGCCTGGCCGCCGAGGTGCTGGCCGAGCGCGCGCCGGGCCCGGACGACGTGCTGGTGGTGTTCTCGACGTCCGGCGTCAACCCCTACCCCGTCGAGCTGTGCATCGAGGCGCGCAAGCGGGGTGCGGCGGTGATCGCGGTGACGTCGCGGGCGTGCGTGGCCGCGGCGCCGCGGCGGTCGTCGAGCACGCTGGTCGAGCAGGGCACGGTCGTGCTGGACTCGCTCGTCGTCCCGGGTGACGCGAGCTACCCGCCGGCCGCGCCGCGCACCGCCCCGCTGTCCACTGTGGTCAACGCGTTCCTGTGGAACCTCGTGCTCGCCGACGTCTACGACCGCGGAACGGCCGAGGGCCTCGACGTCCCGCTGTGGCGGAGCTCCAATGTGGAGGGTGGCGACGAGGCGAACGCCGGGCTGCTGGCGAAGTACGGTGAAATCGTCCCCCGCCTGCGCTAGTTGGTGAACAAGCACCGGCCGGGCACGTCTTGACGCCGCGTGCCCGGCGGTTCTAGCGTCGACATACCGACTGGTCGGTGTGGACCGGTCGCTCCCGGAGGAGGTCCGATGGACAGTGCCACGGCGACGGTGCACGGCGAGTGCGCACCCGGCTTCGAACCGGTGCGCGAGGCCTTCGAGGAGAACTTCCGCTCCCGCGGCGAGCTGGGGGCCGCCTTCACCGCCGTCCGCGACGGCGAGGTCGTGGTGGACCTGTGGGGCGGGTGGTCCGGTCCGGAGCGTGACCGGCCGTGGCAGCCGGACACCCTGGCCAACGTCTGGTCGACGACCAAGGGCATGACGGCGCTGTGCGCGCACCGGCTCGCCGACGCGGGCGAGCTCGACGTCGACGCGCCGGTCGCGAAGTACTGGCCGGAGTTCGCCGCGGCCGGGAAGGCGGAGATCCCGGTGCGGTGGCTGCTTTCGCACCGCTCCGGCGTGCCCGGGATCGGGCTGGACCGGCCGGTGGCGATCGAGGAGCTCTACGACTGGGACCTGATGACGTCGCGGTACGCGGCCCAGGAACCGTTGACCGAGCCCGGGTCCGCGGGCGGTTACCACGCACTGGCCTTCGGCTGGCTCGTCGGCGAGGTCGTGCAGCGGGTCGCCGGGCAGGGCATCCGCGAGTTCTTCGCCGAGCAGGTCGCCGGACCGCTGGGCGCGGACTTCTCGATCGGCCTGGCGTCCGCGGCCGACCTCGACCGCTGCGCGACCCTGGTGGATCCGGTAATGACCGAGGAAATGGCGAACGCGCTGGCCACGGCGTTCGCCGCCGCCGGCCCGGTCGCGCAGGCGGCGTTGATGAACCCGCGCGTCCAGGGCCACGACGCGAACGACCCGGCCTGGCGCCAGGCGGTCATGCCGGCGTTGAACGGCCACGGCACGGCCCGCGCGATCGCCACGATCTACGCGGCCATCGCCGACGGCACCCTCCTGTCCCCGGCCGCGCTGGCCCGGGCCCGCGAGAGCCAGGGCAAGGAGACCGACGCCATCCTCGGCCTCCCCAACGAGTGGGGCCTGGGCTTCTACCTCGGCAGCGACGCCCGCGGCTTCGGCCCCAACCCCACCGCCTTCGGCCACGACGGCCTAGGCGGCTCCACCGGCGGAGCCGACCCGGAAAACGGCATCGCCTTCGGCTACACCCTCAACCAGCTCGGCCCCCTCATCCGCGACGACCCCCGCAAAATGGCCCTGGTCCAGGCCCTCTACGCCGCCCTCCCGCACACGTAACCTACGTGATCAGGGCCGTAACCCGTGTGATTGGAGCCGTAACTGGCGTGATTGAGGCCGGAACTCGCGAGTTACGGCTCCAATCACGCGAGATCCGGCCCGGATCACGCCAGTTCCGGCCCGGATCACGCCACGGCGGGTTCCTCGTCGGCGAACTGGGTTGCGTGGAGGGTGGCGTAGCGGCCGCCGGCGGCGAGGAGTTCGTCGTGGGTTCCGCGCTCGACTATCTCGCCGTGCTCGAGGACGAGGATCTGGTCGGCGGCGCGGACCGTCGAGAGGCGGTGGGCGATGACCAGGGCCGTGCGGCCGGCCAGGGCGTGGGTCAGGGCCTCGCCGACCGCCGCCTCGGACTCGGAGTCCAGGTGGGCGGTCGCCTCATCGAGGATGACGACCTTGGGCTGGGCCAGCAGGAGACGCGCGATCGTCAGCCGCTGGCGCTCGCCGCCGGAGAGGCGGTAGCCGCGCTCGCCGACCGTCGTGTCGAGGCCGTCCGGCAGCGAATGGACCAGCTCGCCGAGCCGGGCCCGCTCCAGGGCTTCCCAGATCTCGTCGTCGGTGACGCCGGGACGCGCGTACGCCAGGTTGGCGCGGATCGTGTCGTGGAAGAGGTGCCCGTCCTGGGTCACGACGCCGACGGTTTCCCGCAGCGAAGCGAAAGTCAGCTCCCGGACGTCCACATCGGACAGCCGCACCGAGCCGGAGTCGACGTCGTAGAGCCGCGGCAGCAGCGACGCGATCGTCGACTTCCCCGCCCCCGACGACCCGACCAGCGCGACCATCTGCCCCGGCTCGGCCCGGAACGAGATCCCGTGCAGCACCTCTTCCCCGCCGCGGTGGTCCAAAGTCGCGACGTCTTCCAGCGAAGCCAGCGAGTACCGGTCCGCCGCCGGGTACCCGAACCGGACGTCGGAGAACTCGACCGACACCCCGCCCGCCGGAGCCAGCGCCCGCGCGGAAGGCTTCTCCTTGATCATCGGCTCCAGGTCGAGGACCTCGAAGACCCGCTCGAACGACACCAGCGCGGTCATGACGTCGACGCGCACGTTGGCCAGCGCGGTCAGCGGCGCGTAGAGCCGGGTCAGCAGCAGGGCCAGCGCGACGACGGTGCCGGGGGCCAGCGCCCCGGTCAGCGCCAGGTACCCGCCGAGGCCGTAGACGAGCGCCTGCGCCAGCGCCGACACCAGGGTCAGGCTGGTCATGAACCAGCGGGTCAGCATCGCGGTCCGGACGCCGATGTCCCGCACGCGCCCGGCGCGCACGCCGAAGTCGTCGGCCTCCTGCACCGGCCGGCCGAACAGCTTCACCAGCGTCGCCCCGGGCGCGGAGAACCGCTCGGTCATCTGCGTGGTCATCCCGGCGTTGAGGTTCGCGGCTTCCCGCTGCAGCCCGGCCATCCGGCGGCCGAGCCGGCGCGCGGGGACGACGAAGATCGGCAGCAGCACCAGTGCGATCAGGGTGACCTGCCAGGACAGCGTCAGCATGACGGCCAGCGACAGCGCCAGCTGGATGACGTTGGTGACCAGCCCGGACAGCGTCGCGGTGAACGTCCGCTGCGCGCCGATGACGTCGTTGTTGAGCCGCGAGACCAGCGCGCCGGTGCGGGTGCGCGTGAAGAACGCGATCGGCATGCGCTGCACGTGCTCGAAGACCGCGCGCCGCAGGTCGTAGATGATGCCCTCGCCGATGCGCGCGGACTGCCACCGCTCGATCAGGCCGAACCCGGCGTCGGCGATCGCCAGCACGGCGATCACCACGGCGAGCCAGACCACGACGGCGACGTCGTGGCCGCCGACGATCGCGTCGACCACCTTGCCCGCCAGCACCGGCGTCGACACGGCGAGCACCGCCGAAACCACGGTGAGCACGAGGAAAGCCAGCAGCCGCCGCCAGTGCGGCCGGGCGAAGCGCGCCACGCGTTTGAGCGTGCCGCGGGTGAGCGCCTTCGGCGCGTCGCCGGCGCGCATCGCCGAGCTCCACAGCCCCCACATGTTGTCCACGGGAAACCCCCAGGATCAGAAACCTCTACATAAGCCGAGGTTTTTGCCGGATATGACCTGGACAACGCCCCTGTTGTCCGTTTGCTTCCCGAGGTCGTTCACTCGGCGCGAACAACCTGGTGCAGGGCGGCGCGCAGCCGCTCGGCATCCTCGGCGGAGAGCGGCTCCAGCAGGAGTGCCTCCGCCTGCCGCGTGACTTCCACGCCCGCCTCGCGAACCCGCTCTCCTTCGGACGTGAGCAGCACGAGGCGCTTGCGCCGGTCCCCCGGCGCGACCTCGCGCCGGACCAGGCCCTTGGCCTCCAGTTCGTCGACGAGCGCGACCATCGTCGTCCGGTCCACGCCGAGCCGGGCCGCGCCGTCCTGCTGCGACTGCGCCGGCCCGTCCCCGAAGAGCGTGAGCAGCGCGAGCTGCCGCCCGGTGACGCCGAGCGGCGCGTACAGCGGCTCGGCCAGCTCGGCGAGCCGCAGCTGGGCGTGCTTGAGCAGGTAACCGAGCCGCTGGCTGACGGCGAGGGGCGCACTGGACACGCACAGACTCTACACCTACGCTGATCGTCAGCCTGACTGATGATTTGTACAACTGACGATCAGGAGCTCCCCATGACCACCATCGGGCTCAAACCCCCGCAGCAGCACCTCGGCATCGCCGCCCTCCGTGAGACCTGGGCGATCGCCGACGACGCCGGGTTCGACGGCTGCTGGGTGTTCGACCACCTCGCGCCGATGGGCCCCGACCGCACCGGAGACGTCTTCGACGGCTGGAGCCTGCTGGCCGCGATGGCCGAGGCGACGAAGCGGGTGCGGATCGGCTGCCTGGTGTCCGGCAACACCAACCGGCACCCGGGCACGTTCGCCAAGATCGCCGCGACCGTCGACCACCTGTCCGGCGGCCGGCTCGACGTCGGCCTCGGCGCGGGCGGCGACGCGCTGACCGACGCGATGATGGGCACGCCGACGCCGGCACCGGTCGAACGCGTCGAACGACTGGCCGAAACCTGCGAAATCCTCGGTCTGCTGTGGACCCGGCCGGAAACCACCTTCCACGGCCGTCACTACACGCTCACCGGCGCGATCAGCGACCCGAAGCCGGCGCAACGGCCGAAACCCCCGCTGTGGCTGGGCAGCAGCGGCGAAAAACGCGGTCTGCGGGTCGTCGCCGAGCACGCCGACGTCTGGCTCAACGCGGCCCTGCCCGGAACGGAAATCGCCGAGCTGCAACGGCTTTCGCGCGTCCTGGACGCGCATTGCGCGGCGGTGGGCCGGGATCCGGCGTCGATCCGCCGGGCCGTCCAGTTCCGGCTGCCGTCCGATGCGGACAGCGCGCTGCGTCTCACGCAGAGCTACACCGATGCCGGCTTCACCGAGCTGGTGCTGATGCCCGCCGGCCGCGAAGACGTCGTCGCGGCGTCCGAGGCGGCCGCGAAGCTGCTCCCCCGCCTGCGAGACGTCGGCTGAACCGGGCGGCGGGCCCTCGGTAGCCTGGCGACGTGGAAACGGAGGTGGGCCAGGCGCCCGCATGGCGGCGCGCGGCCCGGCTCTTCACGGCACCGCCGCGCACCGGAGAGGCCGCGCCCCTGCGCTGGGACCTGGGGTTCTACCTGGCCTGCCTGGCTTTCGCGCTGCCGACCGCGCTGGTGTCGGAGTTCTACGGCTACCGCGTCTGGGGCAATTTCGCGACCGTGGCGTACGGCTTCGGCGTGGTGCACAGCGGGTACCTGCTGCTGTCCGCACGAAGCGGGCGTACGCCGCGTGGCGTACTCGGTTCACGCTGGTGCGGCATCGTCGCCGTCGCGTTGTTGGCGATGATCCTCCCGTTGACGCTCCTGGTGATTCGCCGCCTGACCGGAGTGGACTGGCTGATCACGCCGTTCTCGTGGGCCGCGCAGCCCGAGGTCTGGGTGATCGAGCGGTCCGCGGATCTGCTGCTGCACCACGGAACCCCGTACGTCGACGTCAGCGCGCTCGGGCGGGCCCCCGAGGTAAACGATTACACACCGTACGGCCCGGTGATGGCGGTCTTCGGCCTGCCGCGGGCGCTGTTCGGCGGCACCCCGGTGGCGAACGCACTCACCGACGCCCGCTGGATGTTCGCGCTGGCCGCCGGCGCGTGCGTGCTGGGCACGCTGAAGCTGCTGAAGTGGCCGAAGGTGCCGGTCGGCGCCGCGCAGCTCGCGCTGGCCTGCCCGCTCACCGCGCTCACCTGGGCCGTGGCCGGGCCGGACCTGGCCATCGTGGGCCTGCTGGTGCTCAGCTGCGCGCTCGCGGCCACCGGGCGGATCGCCTGGTCGGGCCTGGTGCTGGCGCTGGTCGTCAGCGCGAAGCTCATCGTCGCGCCCGCCGCGGCGGTGCTCGCCGTCCTCGTGCTGGTCCGTCGTGGGAACGGGCTCGACTGGGCGGCGCTGGGCCGGTTCGCGGCGGCGCTGGTGGCGACGACGGCCGCCCTGCACCTGCCGGTGTACCTGGTGGATCCGGCGGCGTTCGTCGAGCACGTCTTCCGGTTCCCGCTCGGGATGGGCGCCGTGCGCTCGCCCGCGGCCAGCCCGTTGCCGGGCCACCTGATCGCCGAGACCGGCCCGGTCGGGCAGGTGGCGGCGTTCGCGCTCGTCGGCGCCGCGGCCGTGGCGATGGTCGTCTGGCTGGTGCGCCGGCCCCCCGCGAACGGCTCCGCCGCACTGCTGCGCATCGCCGTCGGACTCGGCGCGTTGATCCTGCTCACCCCGGCCACCCGGTACGGCTACCTGGTGTACCCGCTGGTCCTGCTCGGGGCCCACCTGGCCTTCCGCGTGGCCGAAGTTCCCGCTGCGCCCCCCGCGCAGCAGTCCGCGACTACTTCTTCTTGACCCTGGTGGCCCCGCCGCGCCCCCGCAGCTGGACGCCCGACTCCGACAGCACCCGGTGGACGAACCCGTAGGACCGCCCCGTCGACTCCGCCAGTGCCCGGATGCTCGAGCCCTTCTCGTATTTCTTCTTCAGGTCAGCGGCCAGCTTGTCGCGCGTGTTGCCGGTGATCCGCGCGCCTTTCTTGAGATCAGCCACGTCGATCGCCTTCCCGCCGAGAGTGTTCTGGGCCACATATCGGCCCCTGCCGGGGCAATGATCGAACACTGAGCGCCGGAATGCCAGACGACAGACGCGAAACAGCCGAAATTGCGATCACATTGGGCCATTCCAGTGCTCTACGGCGAGTGATCTTGCACCCGAATGGACGCAGGCTCAGGCGAGCTGGACGAGTTCGAGGTAGTCCGCCGACCAGTGGTCCTCGGTTCCGTCGGGGAGCAGGATGACCCGCTCGGGCTCCAGCGCCTCGACCGCACCCGGGTCGTGCGTCACCAGGACGACAGCACCGGCGAAGCTGCGCAAGGCGTCCAGGACCTGGGCCCGGCTGGCCGGATCGAGGTTGTTCGTGGGCTCGTCGAGCAGCAACACGTTGGCAGCACTGGAGACCAGGCCCGCCAGCGCGAGCCGGGTCTTCTCGCCGCCGGAAAGCGTGCCGGCCGGCTGGTCGAGTTGTTCGCCGGTGAAGAGGAACGAGCCGAGCAGGTTCCGCAACTCCTGCGCTCCGGTGTCCGGAGCGAGATGTCGGATGTTTTCCCACACCGACGCGTCATGATCAAGAGTTTCGTGCTCCTGTGCGTAATAGCCCAAACGCAATCCGTGACCCGGAACGACGGATCCGGTGTCCTGGGTTTCCATTCCGCCGAGCAGCCGGAGCAAAGTCGTCTTTCCCGCGCCGTTCAGCCCGAGTACGACAACCTTCGAACCGCGGTCGATGGCGAGATCGACGCCGGTGAAGATTTCCAGCGAGCCGTACGACTTCGAGAGGCCCTCCGCGGTGAGCGGGGTGCGGCCGCAGGGCGCGGGCTCCGGGAACTTGATCCGGGCGACCTTGTCCGCCTGGCGGGTGTCCTCGAGCGAGGACAGCATCTGCTCCGCGCGGCGCGCCATGTTCTTGGCCGCCACGGCCTTCGTGGCCTTCGCACCGAGCTTCGCGGCCTGCTGCTGCAGCGCCGACGCCTTCTTCTCGGCGTTGGCGCGCTCGCGGCGGCGGCGCTTCTCGTCGGTGGCGCGCGCGTCGAGGTAGCGCTGCCAGCCCATGTTGTACAGGTCCAGCTCGCCGCGGGTGGCGTCGAGGAACCAGACCTTGTTGACCACGTCGGCCAGCAGCTCGACGTCGTGGCTGATCACGACCAGGCCGCCGTCGTGCTGCTTGAGGAAGCCGCGCAGCCAGTTGATGGAGTCGGCGTCGAGGTGGTTGGTCGGCTCGTCGAGCAGCAGGATCGTCTCGGACTTGCCGCCGGCGCCGGCTTCGGCCGCGGCGAACAGGATCCGCGCCAGCTCGACGCGGCGGCGCTGACCACCGGAAAGCGTCTGCAGCGTCTGCGCGAGGACGCGGTCGGCGAGGCCCAGGTTGGAGCAGATCCGCGCGGCTTCGCTCTCCGCGGCGTACCCGCCGAGGGAGGCGAAGCGCTCTTCGAGCCGGGCGTAGCGGTTGATGGCCTTGTCGCGCGCGGCGTCGTCGACGAGCTCGGCCATCGAGGCCTGCGCCTTTTCCATGTCGCGCATCAGCTTGTCCAGACCACGCGCGGAGAGCACACGGTCCTTCGCCGTGACCGAAAGATCGCCTTCGCGCGGGTCCTGCGGCAGGTAGCCGAGCTCGCCGGTGCGGCGGACGTCGCCCGCGTGCGGCTCGCCTTCGCCGGCGAGGACCTTCAGCGAGGTGGTCTTGCCCGCGCCGTTGCGGCCGACGAGACCGATGCGGTCGCCGGGCTGGATGCGGAGGGTGACGCCGTTGAGCAGGATGCGCGAACCCGCGCGCAGCTCAAGGCCGGTGGCCGTGATCAAGGGAAACTCCCGTGGAAAAGGGGCGTACGGAGGACAGCGTCAGGCGGCCGTTCAGGCCGCGGCGTCACTCCAGCTGGATATCCACGAAGCCCAGTGTACGGGGCACCGTCGAGCGCTTTTCCCCGGACGTGCGCAGGCTCACCCGTCGTGCAGCGTGATCAGCACGGACAGTGCCCGCACCGCGGCTTCGTCGAGGACCGCCCGGCTGGGCTCCCCGACGTTCAGGACGCGGGGCTCGGCGCGGGCGAACAGCGGGGCCAGCCGGCGGTCCTCCCGCAGCTCGTCGAGGGCCCGCCGGTCTCCGCCGAGCACCACGGCGTCCACTTTGGACAACCGCGGGACCAGCACCTCGAAGGCGTCTTTCGCCGCGTCCTGCAGCGCCTGCCGGGCCTGCCCCGCGCGACGCCGGGCGAAGCGCTGCTGCGACCAGCCGCCCGCGGCGGAGCGGCCCTGGACGAGGTGGCGGTCGGTGCGGGAGACCTCGATCCGGCCGTCGCGCGCGATGCCGACGCTGTGGCTTCTGCGCCGCACCACCACGAGCGCGAGGCGTCGCGGCACCAGCACGCGGGCGACGAGCCCGGCCACCGACGGTTCTCCGAGGGGGCCGAACGGGACGGTGGCGGTCGCGGAGCTGCCGTCGGCCGCGATCACCCGGACGTGTGGCGTTCGGTGCGTCCAACGCACCCAATGTGGCGTTCGGTGCGGTTGGTTAACACACAGACCAAGATCGGGTCGGTGGGGGTGGGGCGGTAGTAGTGTGT
>NZ_JBSGJD010000173.1:0-21297 GCF_053605405.1 Amycolatopsis sp. NPDC003861 | reverse complement strand
CTTCCGATCTGGTGCGTCCAACGCACCGAACGCCACATTGGGTGCGTTGGACGCAACCAACGCCACATTGGGGCGCTTGGGTCACTGGTCGTCCTCGAGGCGCTCGGCGCGGCGCAGCTGCCAGCGGGCCAGCAGCGCCATCGCCGGGTAGGGGAGGACCGCGAGCATCAGCCAGGACACCGGAATCCCCAGCAGCCGCACGGTGTCCAGGCCCGGGAAGAGCGCGAAGACGCCGGGGAGGCCGAGCAGCAGCAGGAACATCAGGACCAGCGCGGGGATGCCGCGGCGGCGCTGGGCGGCGTAGAGCGCGGTGGCGCGCTGGGTGTCGCCCGCGGGCAGGCGGGGCTGGCGCCAGCGTCCGCGCGATCGGCGGCGCGCGTGGGCGAGGCGCGTCTGCGGGCTGGTGACGGCGACCCGCCGGATCTTGCTCATCGCGGATCGGACCCGAGCTGGCCGCGCTGGGCCGCTTCGAGCAGCCTGTCCCGCAGATCCCGCGCGTGCCGGCGGCTCACCGGGACGTCACCGGCCTCGGTGTGGGCCAGCAAGCCGCCCGCGGTGTCGCTGCGCAGCTCCAGCACCGCGCCCACGGCCAGCAGGAAACCCCGGTGGACCCGGCTGAACCCGGTCCCCTCCCAGTACTCCTCGAGCCGCGAGATCGGCATCCGCACCAGGTGGACCCCGCCGCGGGTGTGGAGGCGGACGTAGTCGCCGTGGGCCTCCACGAACAGCACGTCGTCACGGCGGACGTACCGCGTCCGCCCGCCCGACTCGACCGGCAGCGCCGCCATCGCGTCCGGCGTCGGCCGGGACGCCGGGGTCGCCATCCGCAGCACCTTCGCCAGGGCCGCCGACAGCCGTTCCGTGCGGACCGGCTTGAGCAAGTAGTCGACGGCGCCGATGCCGTACGCCGTCACCGCGTGCCCGTCGTGCGCGGTGACGAACACGATCACCGGCGGCTCGCTCAGCTTCGCCAGCAGCGACGCGAGTTCGAGCCCGTCGAGGCCCGGCATCGAGATGTCGAGGAACACCGCGTCGAAGCGATCCGCCTGAAGCAGCTTCAACGCCTTCAGCGCGTCACCCGCTCCGACGACTTCGCCGACTTCGGGCGCTTCGCGGAGCATGCGGCAGAGTTCGTCCAGCGCGGGCGGCAAGTCGTCGACCGCGAGCACGCGGAGCCCGGTCACGGCAGCACCCCCGGCTGGAACCGCGGCACCCGCACGATCACCCGGGTGCCCGCGCCGACCTCGGTTTCCACGGTGAGGCCGTACCAGGCGCCGTAGACGTCCCGCAGTCGTCTGTCCACATTGGCCAGTCCGAGCCCGGCCGGGTCGTCCTCGCCGACGCGCCCGGCCAGCAGGTCCGCGGCCCGTTTCGGGTCCATGCCGACCCCGTCGTCCTCGACGAAGATCACGCAGTCGTTCCCTTCCGCCTGGCCGTGCACCTGGACCTGCCCGGTGCCCGACCGCGGCTCGATGCCGTGCCGGATCGCGTTCTCCACCAACGGCTCCAGCACCAGGTAGGGCACCGCGACGGCGAGGATCTCCGGCGCGACCCGCACCTGGACGCGCAGCCGTTCGCCGAGCACCGCCTTCTGCAGCGCGAGGTACGTCTCGATCGCGCGGAACTCCTCGGCGACGACGGTGTACTCGCCGTGGCGGGCCAGGCTGTAGCGGGTGTAGTCGGCGAAGTCGAGCATCAGGTCGCGGGCGCGGTCGGGGTCCGAGCGCACCAGCGACGCGATGACCGTCAGGGCGTTGTAGACGAAGTGCGGCGACATCTCCGCCCGCAGCGCCCGCAGTTCGGCTTGGGCCGCCTGCTCCGCCGACGCCTCGAGCCGCCCCCGCTCCAGCGCCTGCACGACGAGGTCGGCGGCCTGGGCCGCGACCGCGTCCCGGACGTCCCCGACGACCAGCAGCGCCCCGGCCAGCTCGTCGCGGACGTGCAGCGGCAGCACCAGGACGTCCGGCGCCGAGCCGGGTTCTTCGCTGTGGAGCACGCCGTCGAGCACCGTCGCGACGACCGCGTCCGGGCCCGGCCGCCCCGACCACAGCAGGGACCCGGACAGGTCGGTCAGGCCGAGTCCCGGGAAGCCGAAGAGCCGGCGCAGGCGGTGGGCGGCGCGCCGGGCGGGCATGCCGGACAGGCCGTCGCGCAGGTCGTCGGTGATGCGGCGGGCGGCGGCGAGCACCGGCAGCGGGTCGGCGCGGGACGCCGGGCGCAGGTGCACGGTCGGGCCTCCCCTCGGCGGCGGTGTCCAGGGCAGTAGATCCTACGGCTACGCGGGCCCGTCGCGGTCGGCCAGCACCTGGGCGTGGCGGCGGAACCGGCGCCAGGTGCGGTAGTGGTCGAGCGCCGTCACGGTACCCAGGAGGCTCGCGTTCGCCGGGTAGGGCCGGTCCGGCAGCGAAATCCACCCGGTCGTGCGAGTCTCCTTGACGGCCACCGGCACCGGCCGGAACGTCGTCGGGTCCAGGCCGTCGCTGTGCCGGACGACCTCGTCGAAGAACCACGCCGAGGTGATCAGCGCCAGCACGCCGCGGGAGCCCTTGAGCGCCTCCTTCAGCGGCTGGGCCTCCAGCAGCCGGAACGTCTGGTTGATCGCCGGTGCGGTGACGCCGTGGTCGTCGTAGGCGATCTCGCCCGCGTGCAGCGCCATCCGCAGCCGGATCCGGGCGCCGGGGTCGTGCGTGCGGTTGTGCCGGTGCAGCGCGACGGCGAGCGCGGCCGGCAGGAACTCCACGAAGAGCCCCTTGGGGATTTCCGGTGGCACGAGGACGAAGACGCCGTCGCCGCAGTCCTCGCGCCGGCAGGCCGCCCACGGGACGCCGGCGTCGTCGAACGCCCGGCAGAGCGCGCGGTACAGCCCGCGGCGCAACGCCAGCCGGTGTGGGGTGGTCCTGCGCTGGTCGCCGTAGCCCTCGACGTCCACGGCGAAGATCGTCCGGTGCAGAGCCGGTTGTTCGTACTTCATCGCACCCTCCCTGCGATCATGCATCAGGTAGTGCAAATGCATGTGCAGATGAGTGTGTCGTGGGACACCCGTCCGGGGAAACGGGTGCTGTGGTGAGCGGTTCCCCCACCGCGGTGACCGGCAGGCGATGTTCACCGGCGGTGAACACGCTGGTCAGGAGCCTGCGGGCGGTGCGCACACCACCCGCAGGACCCTGACGGACGCCTCAGCAGCTCTGCTTGTAGAAGTACTGCGAGTTGGCGTCCATGTCCGCCTTGGTGATCGAGTGCAGTTCCGCGGTGAGGGTCCGCGTCACCGGCTTGCCCTCGATCGCCGCGACCGCCTGCTGGACGCCCTGGGTGCCGATCGAAGCCGGGTCCTGGGCGATCAGGGCCTGGTACTGGCCGTTCTTGAGGCCTTCGACCTCCGACGGGCTCGCGTCGAAGCCGATCAGGTTGACCGCGCCGACCTTGCCCGCGTTGCGCAGGCCGGTGGCCGCGCCTTCGCCGGTGTTGAGGTTGGTCGCGAAGACGCCGATCAGGTCCGGGGTCGACGACAGGGCCGCCGTCACCTTGGCCGCGGCCTGCTCCGGCTCGTTCTGGGTGAACTGGATGCCGATCGACTTGAGGTTCGGCGAGTTCTTCAGCTCGTCCTCGAACCCCTTGGCGCGCGCGGCGGTCGTGGACGTGCCCGCGATCGTGTCGAGCACCAGCACCGAACCGCTCTTGCCGCCGGCCAGCTTGGCCATCGTCTGGGCCGCGAGCTTGCCGCCCGCGGCGTTGTCCGACGAGATCGACGAGACGGCCACGCCGGTGTCCTTCAGCGCGGTGTCGACCTCGACGATCTTCGTGCCGCGCGCCTTGACCTGCTGGATCGGCGCCAGCATCGCGGTGTCGTCGGTGGGGGCGATGAGCAGCGCCGCCGGCGGGTTCGCGCCGAGGGCGTTGACCAGCTGGGTCTGCAGGGGAGCGTCGAACTTTTGCGGCGCCTGGGTGGTCAGCTCGTAGCCGAGCTTCTTCGCTTCGGCTTCGGCGCCGCACTGCAGCGAGATGTAGAACGGCTCGGCCTGCACCCCCGGGATCAGCGCGAGCTTCTTGCCGCCGACCGGCTGGGCCGAGTCGCCGGACCCGCTCTGCCCGACCGTGCCGGAGCCGCACGCGGACAGCAGGGCGGCGGCGGAGACCACGGCACCCATGGCGGTGAGAGTCTTGGTCAGTTTCATAAGCACCTCGTTGTACTTGGGGGACTGTAGGTGTGGGACTCAGCGGGAATTGCGGCGACGGCGGCGGCGCTGGTCGAACCAGACCGCGGCGACCAGGACCCAGCTGACGATGAACATCTGCCAGAAGTCCTGGACGTGGATGATGTTGAAGCCCTTGCGCAGCACGGCGGGGATGAACACCCCGATCACCGTGCCGAGGATCGTGCCGACCCCGCCGAACAGGCTCGTCCCACCCATCACGACCGCGGCGATGGCGTTGAGGTTGTCGGTGGTGTGCCCGGAGATGGTGGTCGAGTTGTAGTAGGCCAGCGAAAGGAACCCGGCGATCCCGGCCAGGAACCCGGTCAGCGTGTACACCTTCAGGAGGTGCCGGGTGACGCCGATGCCCGCGCGGCGCGCGCCCTCGGCGTTGGACCCGACGGCGAAGGTGTACCGCCCGAACTTCGTCGTCCGCAGCAGCCACGCGCCGATCACGGTGATCACGATGGCCACGATCACCAGGTTGGGCACGATGCCGAAGGACGTGCCGTAGCCGAGGGTCTTGGTGAGTTCCGCCGGTACGGTGCGCAGGTCGGAGCCGCCGTTGAGCAGGTACGCGGTGGCCAGCGCGGCCCCCATGGTGCCGAGCGTGACGATCAGCGCCGGGATCTTCGCCACCGCGACGAGGACGCCGTTGATGACGCCCCAGATCGTGCCGGTGACCACGGCGACGACCAGGCCGACGATGATCACGCCCCAGCCCGCCTTCGACGCGTCGCCGCCGGACATCGCCTCCATCACCTTGCCCGCGACCATGCCCGCGAGGATCAGCACCGAGCCGACCGAGAGGTCGATGCCCGAGGTGATGATCACGAACGTCATGCCCACCGACAGGATGAGCAGGACCGAGGACTCGATGAACAGCGTCTGGAAGGTGAACAGCGTCGGGAAGCTGTCCGGCGCGATGGCGCTGAACAGCACGACCAGGGCCAGCAGGACGAGGCCGATCCAGAACGTGTTGGCCTCGATCAGGCGCTTGCCCAGCGGCCGCTTGCCGAAGCCCGCGTCGGGTGCTTCCTGGATGTCCTCCTTCACGGGCGCGCTCATGCCGCCTCCTCCTGCACGAGGGCGCCGGTCATCGCGGCGACGAGGTCTTCGAGCTTCGTGTCCGCCCCGGTGAACCGGGCCACGCGCTTGCCGAGCCGCAGCACCTCGACGCGGTCGGCGACCGACAGCACCTCGGGCATGTTGTGGCTGATCAGCACGACGGCGATGCCCTTGTCGCGCACCTTCTTGATGACGTCGAGCACGCGCTCGCGCTGCACGACACCGAGAGCGGCCGTCGGCTCGTCCATGAACACGACCTTCGACGCCCACACGACCGAACGCGCGACGGCGACGCTTTGGCGCTGCCCGCCGGAGAGCGAGCCGATCGGGACGTCGGTGCTCTGCAGCGTCACGCCGAGGCGCTGGAACTCCTCGATCGCCTGCCGCCGCATCTCGTTCTTGTCGAGCATGCCGAGCTTGCCGAGGAGGCCTTTGCGGTGGATCTCGCGGCCGAGGAACAGGTTGGCCGCCGGGTCGAGCTCGGGAGCGACGGCGAGGTCCTGGTAGACGGTCTCGATGCCCAGCCGCCGCGCGGTCGTGGGGGAGTCGAGGTGAACTTCCGCGCCGTCCAGGAGGATCTTCCCCGACGTCGGCTGCTCGGCGCCGGAGAGGCACTTGACCAGGGTCGACTTGCCGGCGCCGTTGTCGCCGATCAAGGCCGTCACCTCGCCCGCGCGGGCCTGGAACGACGCGCCGCGCAGGGCTTCGACGGACCCGTAGTGCTTGGTCAGGTCGATCGCGTCCAGCAGGATTTCGCTCATCCGTGCCTCTCCTCCGGCGCCGGCGGGCGGCAGCGGATCACCGTCGCCGTGCCGGACAGCTCGGTCTGGCCGGCGTCGAACGGGACGACGTAGGTGTCGCCCTTCGCCAGCGCGTGCTCGCCGCCGTGCTCGGTGCGCAGCGTGCCTTCGCCGTCGAGGACGACCAGGACCGCGAAGGACGGATCGAGTGACAACGTTGTCGCCTCGTCGGTGCGCAACTGTTCGGCTCGGAAGAACCGCTCCGAGCCGCCGGCCAGGAGGTCCACAGTGGACGCGCGGTCGCCCGCGGTGCGCTTGATGATCGTGTCCAGGCGTTCGGCGTCCCAGCCCGAGGTGTCGAGCGCCTCGATGGCGGTGTCGAAGCCGAGGCCGAGGTGACCCTTCTCCGGCGACGCGAGGAAGTCGCGCCACTCGATGGTGAGCGAGAAGTCGGTCGGCTGCTGCAGTTCGACGACGAACACGCCTTCGCCGATCGCGTGCGGCAGCCCGGCCGGGATGTAGACGGTGTCGCCCGCGGACACCGGGATGCTGTTGAGCGCGCCCAGCATCGACGGCACGTCCTGCTCGTGCGTCCACTCGGACACGGTCGCCTTCGACAGCGTCTCCTTGAAGCCCGGGTAGACGCGCGGGTCGTCGCCGTAGGTGCCGACCACGATCCACGCCTCGGTCTTGCCGAAGTGGGAGTCGAAGTGCCGCTTCGCGAACGTGTCGTCGGGGTGGAAGTGCACCGGCAGCCGCTGGCCCGCGTCGAGGAGCTTGACCAGCAGCCCGGTCGACGTCCCGAGCGCCTCGACGTGCTTCGCGCCGAGCCAGCCGTTGGCGTTGGCTTCGACGGCGTCCCGCAGCCAGGCGCCGTCGGGCAGCCTGGTCAGGCCGTTGGTGTCCTGGCCGAACATGGTGCTCACCGAGGCGACCCAGTCCTCCGGGCCGAACTTCTTGTCCGAGGACGCGCCGCGCAGCGCCGCGATGGCGTCGCCGCCGCGGTAGAACTGCGGCGGCTGGTTGGCGGCGAGCCGGATCGGTTCGAGGGTCACGGGGCGACCTCACCGGAACCACGGGCGACGAGATGCACGGGCAGGACTACCTTTCTGGGCGGGGACTGATCTCCTTGGACGCGGGCGAAGAGCAGCTCGGCCGCGGCGTGGCCCAGAGCGCTGACGTCGTGGGCGACCACGCTGACCGGCGGGTTCAGCAGGTCCGCCAGCTCGAAGTCGTCGAACCCGATCATCGCCGGGCGGTGCTCGGCGTGCGCGAGGGCGCGCAGGAGGTGCACGGCGACCCGGTTGTTGCCCGCGATCACCGCGGTGGCGGCGTCCGGGCCGTCGAGCAGCCGCTTGACGGCGTCGCCGACCGAGTCCGGCGTCGGCGTCCCCATCGAGACCAGCGACTCGTCGTAGGAGATCCCGTTGCGCACGCAGCCCTCGCGGAACCCGCGCAGGCGCTCGGCCGCGGTGAAGATGTCCGGGCTGTCACCGAGGAAGGCGATCCGCCGGTGCCCGTGCCGCGCCAGGTGCGTGACGGCTTCGACGGTGCCGCCGAGGTTGTCCACCAGCACGGTGTCGGCCACGATGTCGCCGGCCGGCCGGTCGATGAACACCACCGGCGTGCCCGCGCGCATCTCCGGCACCAGGTAGCCGTGCTGCAGTCCGGCCGGGACGACGAGGATGCCGTCCACCCGCCGCGCGCAGAACTCCAGGACGAGCTCGCGCTCGCGGTCGGAGTTCTCCTCGGACGAGCCGGTGAGCACCTGGCGCCCGAACGACGTCGCGATGCGCTCGACCGCGCGGTTGAGCTCGGAGTAGAAGGGGTTGCCGACGTCCTCGACGATCAGCCCGATGGTGCCGGTCGTCGACCCGCGGCGCAGGTTCCGCGCACCCAGGTTGCGCCGGAACCCCAGCTGCTCGATGGCCGCCATGACCCGTTCGGCGGTGTCGGGGTGCACCGCCGGTTCGTCGTTGACCACGCGCGAGACGGTCTTGATGCTCACGCCCGCCAGCCGGGCCACGTCGCTCATCGTGGCCCGCCTGCTCGCGGTGCGCGTGCTGCCGTCCCGGTCCCGGCCCAGAGGAGACAACGTTGTCATAGTGACCGGGATTGAACTCCCCGACCGGCGCCTTGTCAACGTTTGGTGCGTGGATTGTGCCGATTCGGCGCCGCGATCGGCTGAATGCGGGTGTCCGGAAGTGGACAGGTCTTGACGTGTCCCTTGACTGCTTGGTGAGCCGCTGCCCAAGGTGGCCCGGCGCGACAAGGTTGTCATGTCACCGGTTTCCGTCGCGCTGGACGAGGTGGAGAGGCGATGGCCATGGCGCGAGCGCGCTTCAGAGCCGGTTTAACTTTCCTGACCCTGGCGGTGACGGCAGCGGTGGCTCCCGCTGTGCCCGCCGCGGCGGCGACCAGTATCGATTACGCGAAGTGGGTCAACCCCTTCGTGGGCACCCGCCCCGGCGGGGCCGACCACGGCACCGGGGGCGGGGCCGGAAACACGTTCCCGGGCGCGGTGGCGCCGTTCGGGATGGTCCAGTGGAGCCCGGACACGGTGAAGTCCCAGCCGGGCGGCTACTTCTACGACGACAACGCGCTGACCGGGTTCAGCCTGACGCACCTGTCCGGCGCGGGCTGTTCGACCTACCAGGACATCCCGTTCATCCCGTATGTCGGTGAAGTGACGACTTCGCCGGCGACGGACCCGGGGCACTACACGTCGAAGTTCTCGCACGCCAACGAACACGCGACCGCGGGCGCCTACGACGTCACCCTCGACAGCGGCGCGAAGGTCGAGCTCAGCGCGACCCAGCGCACCGGCTCGGCGCGGCTGACCTACCCGGCCGGCGCGTCCTCGACGCTGCTGGTCAACACGTCCGGCTCGGTCAACGGCACCGACGACGCGTCGATCACCATCGGCAAGGACACCATCAGCGGCTGGGCCACCAGCGGCCGCTTCTGCGGCGCGCGCAACAGCTACCGCGTCTACTTCTCGGCCAAGTTCGACACGCCGTTCGCGTCGATCGGCACCTGGAAGAACGGCGCCGTGACGCCGAACAAGGCCGCCGAAACCGGCGGTGCCAAAGCGAAGGTGGCGCAGCCCAACGGCGTCGACGCCTCGATCGCGCGCACTGCCACCGCCAAGCAGCAGAACACCACCGTCAGCGGCCCGGGCAGCGGCGGGTACGTCACCTTCGCGAACCTCAACGGCGCCCAGGTGAACGTCCAGGTCGGACTGTCCTTTGTGTCCGTCGACGGCGCGAAGGCCAACCTCAAGGCGGAGAACACCGGCAAGTCGTTCGACAAGGTGGCCGCGGGCGCGCGCAAGGCGTGGAACGACCAGCTCGGCAAGATCGCCGTCACCGGCGGCTCCGACGCCGACCTGACGACGTTCTACACCTCGCTGTACCACTCGCTGATCCAGCCGAACGTGTTCTCCGACGCCGACGGCCAGTACGTCGGCTTCGACGGGCGGATCCACAAGGCCGACAAGGGCCACGCGATGTACACGAACTTCTCCGGCTGGGACATCTACCGCTCGGAAGCCCCGCTCCTGGCGACGATCGACCCGAAGGAGACGTCGGACATCGTCCGGTCGATGATGGCCTACGCCGAGCAGGGCGGCTCGTGGGACCGCTGGACGGTCGCGAACGACTACACCGGCGTCATGAACGGCGACCCGTACCACATCATCGTCTCCAGCGCGTACGCGTTCGGGGCGCGGGACTTCGACGCCCAGAAGGCGTTGCTGCTCATGATCAAGGGCGCCACCCAGCCGACCCAGGGCTACACCGAACGGCCCGGTCTCGACGACTACCAGAAGCTCGGGTACGTCCCGGGCGCCGGCGCGGACACCCTGGAGTACACCAGCGCCGACTTCTCCATCGCCCAGTTCGCGAAGCGGCTCGGCGACAGCGCGACGTACACGACGTTCATGAAGCGCGCGCAGAACTGGCAGAACCTCTACAACCCGGGGACCGGCCACCTGCAGCCGCGCAACGCGGACGGCTCGTTCTCCGGCACCTACGACCCCGCCAGCTCGCAGGGCTGGGTCGAGGGCAACGGCGCGCAGTACGAGTGGATGGTGCCCTACGACCTCGGCGGCGTCGTGACGGCGTTCGGCGGGAACACCGCGACGCAGTCCCGGCTGGACACCTTCTTCACCCAGCTGAACGCGGGCACCCAGGAGCCGTACGCCTTCATGGGCAACGAGCCGAACTCCAACGCGCCGTACGTCTACTCGTACGCGGGCGCGCCGGCCAAGACCCAGGCGATCGTGCACCGCTCGATGGACGAGCTGTACAACCCGCGTCCGGAGGGCCTGATCGGCAACGACGACCTCGGCCAGATGTCGGCCTGGTACGTCTGGTCCGCGCTCGGCATCTACCCGGAGATCCCGGGCCGCGCCGAAACGCTGCTGGTCACCCCGCGCTTCGAGAAGGCCGTGCTCACCACCGGCGCGGGCAAGAAGATCACCATCAACGCGCCGGGCACCGGTGACTACGTGGGCAGCCTGAAGGTCAACGGCTCGGCCGCGGCGAAGGCGTGGCTGCCGGAGGCCCTGATCTCCAGTGGCGGCACGCTCGACTACACGCGCTCGGCCACGGCGACCGCGTGGGGCAGCGCGGCGGCCGACGCCCCGCCGTCGTTCCGCGAGCAGGAGAAGCCGAGCCTGTCCTTCGTGGACCCGGCCCGCGCGGTGACGCCCGCGGGGTCGGCGTCGAAGGCGTCCGTGGGCGTCCAGGACCTGTCCGGCACCGCCCGGACCTGGACGTACTCCGCGGGCAGCGTCGACGGGATCACCCTGACCCCGGCGACCGGCAGCATCGCGGTGCCCGCCGCGGGCAAGGCCCAGGCCGAGCTCACGGTCAGTGTCCCGGCCGGGCTGGCCGACGGTGCCCGCCGCATCCCGGTGACGTTCTCCGCTCCGGGCGTGGCTTCGTCGCAGGCGGTCCTGACCGTGCTGGTGGCTCAGCCGAACAGCTGGCTGGCCACAGTGAACAACGCCGGCATTTCCCCGGACGCGAACTCCGGCGCGGCCAACTTCGACGGCGGCGGCTGGAGCTACTCGGCCGACGCCCTCGCCGCGGCCGGGGCCACCCCGGGCAGCACGGTCACCAGCGACGGCATCAAGTTCACCTGGCCGTCGTTCCCGGCCGGGGACCCGGACAACGTGGTCGCCGGCGGTCAGACGGTGAACGTGAGCGGCTCGGGCCGGCTGGCGCTGCTCGGTTCGGCGTCGAACGGCAACGCGTCGGGCACGCTGACGGTGACCTACACCGACGGCACGACGTCCACCGCGACCATCGGGTTCTCCGACTGGACCCTCGGCGGCGGGGGCGCGCAACCGGCGTTCGGCAACCGGATCGTGCTGTCGACGCCGTACCGCAACGCTTCGGGCGGCGACCCGCAGCAGATCCGCACGATGGTGTTCGGGACCACCCCGATCACTCTCGCCGCGGGCAAGACGGTCGCCAGCGTGACGCTGCCGGCCAACGTCAGCGGCGGTGCCCTGCACGTCTTCGCGATCGGCATCGGTGCATGAAACGCAAAATGCTGGCGGGCTTCCTGACGCTCACCGCGGTCGCGACGGGGCTCAGCCCCGCCGCGGCCGCGGCCGGCGGGGACGCCCTGGACGCGGTCAACACGTTCATCGGCACGCAGGACGAGGGCAACACGTTCCCGGGCGCCTCGGCCCCTTTCGGGATGACCCAGGTCAGCCCGATCACCTCGCACTACGCCGGTTACCGCTACACCGACACCGCGATCCGCGGGTTCGGGCATTTCTTCCTGTCCGGTGCGGGCTGCTGGGAGCAGGGCGGCCTGGTCTCGACCCTGCCGACTACCGGGGAAGTGGGTCCCGGCAAGGCGTTCGACACGAGCAAGCCGTCCACTTTCGACCAGAAGCAATACGCGGCGTCGTTCACCCACGACGGCGAGGTCGGCAAGCCCGGCTACTACAAGGTGCACCTGACCGGCTACGGCGGCGTCGACGTCGAGACGACCGCGGCGACGCGGGCCGGGGCCGAGCGGTACACGTTCGCGAAGTCCGGTGACGCCAACGTCTTCGTCAACGTCGGGCAGGCCAACGACAAGGAGCCGGTGACCGGCAGCAGCATCCGGGTCGTCGACGACCGGACCGTCGAGGGCACCGTGGAGTCGCAGGCGTTCTGCGGTGGCAAGGCCTACACGACGTACTTCACGACGAAGTTCGACAAGCCGTTCAAGGCGTTCGGCACGTGGTCGCCGTCCGGTGGCACACCAGGCTCGCGGACGTCGGAAGGCGGCGCGGGCCTGCGGGGCGCGTGGCTGACGTTCGGTGGCGGGCAGGTGACCGCGACCACGGCCATCTCCCAGGTCGACGCGGCCGGTGCACGGGGCAACCTGGCCTCGGAGCGCATCCGGTCGTTCGACGCGGCCAAGGACGCGGCGCAGCGCACCTGGCGCCGTGAGCTGTCCTCTGTGGACATCAAGGGCGGCACGACCGACGACCGCACGGTCTTCTACACCTCCCTCTACCACGCGCTGTTGCAGCCGCTGACGGCCAACGACGCCGACGGACGCTACTTCGGCTTCGACAAGAAGATCCACCGCGCGGTCGGCTGGACGTACTACGACTTCTTCTCGCTGTGGGACACCTACCGCACGCAGAACCAGCTCCTCGCCTTGCTGCGGCCCAGCCGGGCGAAGGACATCGCGAAGAGCATCCTGGCCATCCACGACCAGGGTGGCTGGCTGCCGCGGTGGGCGTACGCGAGCCAGGAGACGAACACGATGACCGGCGACCCGGTCACGCCGTTCCTGGTCGACCTGTGGCGCTTCGGTGCGTTGTCCGGCGAAGAGATGCACGCCTACCAGGCGCTCCTGCAGAACTCGCGGGAGATCCCGCCGGCGTCCTCGCCGTTCCAGGGGCGCTCGGGCAACGCGAGCTACCAGAAAGACGGATTCGTCCAGTACGACCCGGATTTCCCGAAGAAGGGGCAGGACACCGACCCGAACCACGGGGCGTCGGCCACCTTGGAGTACGCGCTCGGTGACTGTTCGCTGTCGCTGATGGCGGCCGCGCTCGGCAAGAAGGACGACGCGGCGGCGTTGGCGGCGAAGGGCCGGACCTACCGGACGCTGTGGGACGCCACCCAGGCCGACCGCGGCTTCACCGGCTTCTTCCGGCCGAAGGTCCTCGGCGGCGCGTGGTTCTCGCCGGCCGACAAGCCGTACAGCCCGCAGAGCCAGGACGGCTTCCACGAGGGCACGGCCTGGCAGTACCAGTGGCTCGTCCAGCAGGACGTGCCCGGTCTGGTGCAGCGGATGGGCGGCCCGGCGGCCACCGGGAAGCGCCTCGACGACTTCTTCGCCTACGACGAACTGGTGAAGGACCCGGCGACCGCGGTCCGCGAGAACTGGGTGGTCGGCCCGTACGACTATTACGACCAGTTCCGCTACAACCCGAACAACGAGCCGGACCTGCACTCGCCGTGGATGTACGCGCTCACCGGGCAGCCGTCGAAGACGTCGACGGTGGTGCGGGCGGCGCACACGCTGTTCACCAACGCGCCCAACGGCGTCACCGGGAACGACGACCTCGGCACGATGTCGGCCTGGTACGTCTTCAGCGCCCTCGGGTTCTACCCGGCCGTCCCAGGGACTGGGAATTTCGTGCTCAACGCGCCGCGTTTCGCGAAATCCGTTCTGCACCTGGAGAACGGGCGGGACATCACGATCAAGGCGCCGGGCGCTTCCGGTTCGGCGCTGCAGTACGTGTCGGGCCTCAAGGTGGATTCGCGCGCCAGTGACCGCGTGTACGTCGGCGTGGACCAGCTGAAGCGCGGGACGACGCTGGACTTCGGCCTCACCTCCGACGCGACGGCGAAGTGGGGGACGGCACCGTCGTCCGCCCCGGCTTCGCCCTGCGCCGGGTAGCCCGGCGACCGCTCACGGCCGTGGTTCAGACCACAGTGGACCACGGTCGTGAGCATCGTCACGGGCCCCGGTGTTCCCGTGAGGGCCGTCACGCCTCACACTGGTATCAGCACGTCCGACAGCGCCGTTGACGTCCATGGCAAGTCCGCCTTGGACGGTGTGTCGGGCGTTTTCTCGTGCCAGTACCAACGTGGTGAGACCCCACAGGAGGAAGCAGTGTCCAGCAAGGCCGCTCTAGTGTTCCGCGTGGCCGCAGTAGCCGAAGCCCTCTCCTGGGCCGGGCTGCTGGTCGGGATGTTCCTCAAGTACGTCGTCCACTCTTCCGGCGAGGGCGGCGTTCCCGTCCTCGGCATGGTGCACGGCGTGATCTTCGTCCTCTACGTGGTGATCTCCCTGTCCGTGGCGAAGCCGCTCGGCTGGCGCCCGAAGACGCTGGTCCTGGCCCTGCTCGCGAGCATCCCGCCGCTGTTCACCTGGCTGTTCGAGAAGTGGGCGCTGCGCAACGGCAAGCTCGACGGCCCGCAGCGGCTGTCCCACGGCGGTGTCGGCCTGTTCCAGGTCAAGGAACCGGTCGCTGCCTGATCCCGGAATGTGAGAAGGGGCCCGCACTCGGCGAGTGCGGGCCCTTTTCCGTCGTCGAGCGTTTACTCGCTGAAGTCGCCGGCGGCGCGGCGGACCTTGGTCAGCAGGTCGGTCAGCTGCTCGGTCTGCCGTTCGGTGAGGCCGCTGAGCCCGAAGTCGATGGCGGTGACGGCTTCGGTCGCGGCCTCGCGGCGCTTGCGGCCCTCGTCGGTGATCTCCACCAGCGTCGTGCGGCGGTCGGTCGGGTGCGGGACGCGCTTGACGAGCCCGTCGCGCTCGAGCCGGTCCACTATGTTGGTGACACTGGTGGGGTGCAGCTGGAGCCGCTCGCCCATCACCCGCATCGGCAGGCTGGCGCTGCGGGCGAAGGTGAGCAGCACCAGCGCTTCGTACCGGGCGAAGGTCAAGCCGTGCGGCTTGAGCGCGCCGTCCACCGCGGACTGGATGATCTGCTGGACCCGCATCACCCCGGTCACCGCGGCCATGGTCCCGGAGGGCCCGATCCGGTCCTCCCAGATCCGGGCCGCGCGGGCGATCGGGTCGAACGGCAGCGGACGGTTCATGACACGCGAAGTTACCAGCGGGTACCGGCGGGTGTCGCACGACTGGCGGAAATGACCACCGAAGAAGGGACTTCCGAGCATGATCGTCGCGTTCAGCGTGAGCCCGTCCGGCGGGGATCCTGACGGCGGGGTGAGCGAAGCCGTGGCCCGCGCGGTGAAGGTCGTCCGCGACTCCGGGCTGCCCAACTCGACCAACGCGATGTTCACGAACATCGAAGGCGAGTCCTGGGACGAGGTCATGGACGTCGTGAAGCGCGCGGTCGAGGCCGCGGGCGAGGGGTCGTCGCGGGTGAGCCTGGTGCTGAAGGCGGACATCCGGCCGGGCTTCTCCGGCCAGCTCGAGGCCAAGGTGGACCGGGTGGAAGCGCGGCTGCGCGACTCCTGACTAGGGGAGGGGCGGGGTGAAGGCGACCGTCCACCGGCCGTCTTCGCTCGTCACGGTCAAGGGGTAGGCGAACGGCTTCCCGTCGCCGAGCGCCCCGGAGACGGTGGCCCGCGTCGGCTCGCGCGCGTCAGGCCCCAGGTCGACGCGCACATCGTGCACCCCCCGGCCGGCGAGCACGGAGACGTAGTCCTTCGCGAAGTCGTCCCCGCCGGAGCCGGGGTAGTCGAGCAGATCGGCGAAGGCATCGGCATCGTGCCCCGAGAGGGCGGCGGCGAGCTTGTCCCGCAATTCGGCGGGCGAGCCCGCCCCGGGGTCCGGTTCGTGCACGATGAGCAAGGTCACCGCGCCAACCCACACAACGGCGGCCGCGATCGACAGACCCACCTTCACGTCACGCCGGATGTGCACCCGGCCGAGCCTGCCCCAGCGCCGCCGTCCTGCCAAGCGGACGGGCCGGGGGTGCGCAAACCCGCGGCGCGCGGTCCGAAATCGTCGGTGCCGGTCGATAGGCTGGATACCGGGGGCCGGAGGCGCCCGCGGCTCGGAACCCACGCAGCCGTCGCGAGGAACCCGGCCGCCGCACCCCGCCGCCGTCCCCACCGCCGGAACGTGCCAGACCCTGGACACCCCGGGCACCCGGTGAAACTCCTCCGGCGCCCGTGCCAGGATGGAACCGTGACACAACCACGCGGATCTGCAGCGAAGTCAGCGGCCCTGTCCGCCGCCCTTTCCGGCGCGGTCGACCTGTCCGCGCTCAAGGCCCGTGCCGAAGCGGCGCAGCGGCAGCCGGCCCCGTCCGCCGGCCCGGCCGGTGGGGGCGACGGGCCGCCGCGGCCCGCCTCGGGCGCGGCCGTGATCGATGTCACCGAGGCCACCTTCCAGGCCGAGGTCGTGGAGCGGTCCCTGCACCAGCTCGTGGTCGTCGACCTGTGGGCCGAGTGGTGCGGCCCGTGCAAGCAGCTGTCCCCGGTCCTCGAGCGGATGGCCGCCGAGTCCGGTGGCGCGTGGGTCGTCGCGAAGGTCGACGTCGACGCGAACCCGCGGATCGCGCAGCTGTTCGGCGCGCAGTCCATCCCGACGATCGTCGCCATCGCCGGCGGCCAGCCGGTCGACGCCTTCTCCGGCGCGCTGCCCGAGCCCGAGATCCGCAAGTGGATCAACGCGCTCCTGGACGCCCTGCGCGACAAGCTGCCGGGCATCCGCGACGCCGAGGCGGCCGGCGGTCCGGTCGAGGAGCCGGAAGACCCGCGCTTCACCGAGGCGGAAGAGGCCTTCGAGCGGGGCGACTTCGCCGCCGCCCAGGCCGCCTACGAGCGCATCCTCGACGTCGAACCGGCGAACGAGCTGGCCAAGAACGCCCTGGCCCAGGTCAAGTTCACCGCCCGCGCCGAAAGCGCCGACCCGGACGCCCGCGCCAAGGCGGACGCCGACCCGTCGGACCTGGCCGCCCAGCTGGACGCGGCCGACCTGGAGATCGCGGCCAACGAGGTCGAGGCGGGCTTCAAGCGCCTGATCGACACGGTCCGCCGCACCGCGGGCGAGGACCGAAACAAGGTCCGCGAGCACCTGGTGGCCCTGTTCGACCTGTTCGACCCGGCCGACGACCGCGTCATGAAGGCCCGCCGCGACCTCGCGAGCGCCCTCTTCTAGCACACGAGAAGGGCCCCCACCGCGTGGTGGGGGCCCTTCTCCGTGACACCTAGGCGTAGGACTTCGAACAGACCGACGAACCCTCGAGGTAGCCCTTGCGCAGCGCCTCGACCCGGTCGAAACCGCTGTCCGGGCGTTTCCCGTTGACGTCCGCCGACACGAGGCTCTCCGGCTGCAGCAAGTCCGCGATGGCCTCGTCGAGGTCGCCCGCCGACAGGCGCAGGTCGCCCGGCCGGTTCGTGAACGCCGCCCACGCCCCCACCAGGCAGGCCGTGCGCAGGCCCGCGTTCGCGTTGTCGATCGACGCCCCGACGCCCTTCTGGATGCCCAGCGCGTAACGCGCCGCGACCTCCGAGAACGCCGCGAAGTCACCCATGCCGCCCGGGTCCTCGCCCTTCATCTCGGCCTCGCGGTCGATCGGCTGGGCGAGCTGGGCCAGCTTGGCCAGGTCGATGCTCACGGTGTTGTCGCCCGGGCAGTACGACGCCGGCGGCGTGGTCTGGCAGCTGCCGCCGTCGGTGATCTCCGGCGCGGCCACCCCGGCGCCCTTGAACGCCTCGTCGAGGCTCTTCTTCAGCAGCGCGACCGTCTGTTCGTTGAACTTCGCGTCGCCCTTGCCCTTGTCGCCCTTGTCGAACGGGCGCTCGGTCAGCCGGGGCTTGACGTTCTGTTCCGTCATCCCCGCGCACTCCTTGGGTCCCTTCTCGAACCCGGCCTGGAACGCGTAGGTGCGGTCGAACGCCGTGCCGTGCGCGCCCTTGTCGGCGGCGCTGGTGCCGGCCTGGTCGCGGATCAGGAACATCGACGCCATCACCTGGTTCAGGCCCTCGGACGTCGACACGCGGTAGTACTTGCTCTTGTCCTCGGCGACCCAGCGGAAGTAGCCGCCGGCGAAGCAGTCGGCCTGCTGCTCCTTGACCACGGTCGGGGTGTTCTTCGCGATCCCCGCCTTGTCGCCGAGCCGGTACTGGACGGCGTGGCCGAACTCGTGCGCGAGCACCACGACCACCGACATCGGGCCGAACCGCTGGCGCAGCATCGGCAGCAGCACGCCGCGGTCCCACGCCACCGAGTCGTCGACCGGGCAGTAGAACGCGTTCACGAGCTTCTTCACGCTGCCGCAGCCGGTCTTCTCGGTGTCGGTCTGCGCGTCGTAGGACAGCAGCGACTTCACCGGCTCGAACTGCTGGCCGAAGTTCGCCGGCAGCATCTCGCCCCAGTAGGTCTGGACGTCGTCGATCGCGGCGGTGGCGAGCTTGTCGTCCTCACCGCCGTCGGCGTTGCGGACGTTGAGGCTCGGCGTCGGCGCGTCCGGCTTGAGGCCGCTTTCGAAGTGCGTCACCGGCAGCCCGGAGACCGAGCCCGCGCCGGTGTCCTTGGCCGGGTCCCCGCTCGCGCCGCCCTTGCTGTTGCACCCGCTCACGGCGACGGCCGCGACGGCCAGCAGCGCGACCAGCGCCCGCCGTCCTCCCCCTGGGATCATCAGTTCCACTCGCTCTCGTGCCCACCCGGTACCCGACGGCAGGACCATACCCAGGGCATACGCGCAGCGTGCAGGTAATCCCCGAACTCCTCCCTGCGCACCGGCGCCCGTGGCCCGATATCGTCGCTTCCCATGCGTGCAGTCCGCCGGTTCACCGTCCGCGCCAGCCTCCCGGATTCGCTGTCCGGCCTGGGCGCGCTGGCCACCAACCTGCGCTGGACGTGGCACCCGCCGACGCGTGACCTGTTCGCGTCGATGGACGCCGAGCTCTTCAACGCCGTGCGCGACCCGCTGCGGATGCTCACCGCGCTGCCGCCGGCCCGCCTCGACGAGCTCGCCGTCGACGACGACTTCCTGGAGCGCGCGAGAACCGCCGCCGAGGACCTGGAGAAGTACCTGTCGGAGCCGCGCTGGTACCAGCAGCGCGACGACGACGGCCTGCCGCCGGCGGTGGCCTACTTCTCGATGGAGTTCGGCGTCACCGAGGCCCTCCCGAACTACTCCGGCGGCCTCGGCGTGCTGGCCGGCGACCACCTGAAGGCCGCGTCCGACCTGGGCGTGCCGATGGTTGGCGTCGGGCTGCTCTACCGCAACGGCTACTTCCGGCAGTCGCTGTCGCTCGACGGCTGGCAGGTCGAGCACTACCCGGTGATCGACCCGAACGCCTTCCCCCTCGAACTGCTGACCGCGGGCGGGCGGCCGGTGCTGATCGGCGTCGCGATGCCGGGCGGGCGCGAGCTGTGCGCGCAGATCTGGCAGGCCCGGGTCGGGCGGGTGCCGCTGCTGCTGCTCGACACCGACACCGAAGCCAACGACGAAGACCTGCGCGGCGTCACCGACCGGCTCTACGGCGGCGACGCCGACCACCGGCTGCGGCAGGAGATCCTGGCCGGCATCGGCGGCTTCCGGGCGGTCCGGAAGTACTGCGAGCTGACCGGGCACCCGCAGCCCATGGTGTTTCACACGAACGAGGGACACGCGGGCTTCCTCGGCCTCGAACGCGCCCGCGAGATCGTCCAGGCCGACGGCCTCGCGTTCGACGAGGCCATGCCGGCGGTGCGCGCCGGGACGCTGTTCACCACGCACACCCCGGTCAGCGCGGGCATCGACCGGTTCCCGGTCGACCTGGTGCAGCGCTACTTCGCCGACGGCCGCCTGGTGCCGGACATCGACCCGCGCCGCGTGCTCGCGCTCGGCGCCGAGGACAACCCCGGCCTGTTCAACATGGCGCACATGGGCCTGCGGCTGGCGCAGCGCGCGAACGGCGTCTCGCAGCTGCACGGCCGGGTCACGCGCAAGATGTTCTCCCGGCTGTGGCCCGGGTTCGACCACGACGAGGTGCCGATCTCGTCGGTGACGAACGGCGTCCACGGCCCGACGTGGGTGGCCCGCGAGCTGAGCACGCTGCTCGGCCGCGAATGGGGTCTCGACGTCGGCGAGGGGCCGTTGCGCGACGGCGTCTCGGACGCCCAGCTGTGGGAACTGCGGCGCGAGCTGCGCGAAAAGCTGGTGCACGAGGTGCGGCGCCGGGTGCGCGCGGCGTGGCTGCAGCGCGGCGCGTCGCCGCTGGAGCTGGGCTGGGTGGACTCGGTGTTCGACCCGGACGTGCTGACCGTCGGCTTCGCCCGCCGCGTCCCGACGTACAAGCGGCTGACGCTGATGCTGCGTGACCCCGAACGGCTGCGGACGCTGCTGCTGCACGAACAGCGGCCGATCCAGGTCGTCGTGGCGGGCAAGTCGCACCCGGCGGACGAGAACGGTAAGCAGCTGATCCAGCAGATCGTCCGGTTCGTCGACGGCGCGGACGTCCGGCACCGGATCGTCTTCCTGCCCGACTACGACATGTCGATGGCGCGCTACCTGTACCGCGGCTGCGACGTCTGGCTGAACAACCCGGTGCGGCCGCTGGAGGCGTGCGGGACGTCGGGGATGAAGTCGGCGCTGAACGGCGGCCTCAACCTGTCGATCCGCGACGGCTGGTGGGACGAGTGCTACGACGGCAGCAACGGCTGGGCGATCCCGACGGCGGACGGCGTCGCCGACCCGCTGCGCCGCGACGACCTCGAGGCCGCGGCCCTGTACGAGCTGCTGGGCCAGCAGATCGCGCCGCTGTTCTACGACCGCTCTTCCGACGGCGTCCCGACCGGCTGGCTGTCGATGGTGTGGCACACCCTGGAGACGCTCGGCCCGCGGGTCCAGGCGTCCCGGATGGTCCGCGAGTACGTCGACAACGGCTACCTCCCGGCATCCCGCACGGTGGCGGCGGCAACGGGCGACGGCTACCGCGGCGCGCTGTCGCTGGCGGACTACCGCACGAAGCTGGAGGTGTCGTGGCCGCGGCTGCGCATCTTCGACTCGGAGCTGCTGGTGGAGGCGACCGAGCCGCTGGTGGTGGGCACCGAGGTGACCATCCGGGCCCGCATCGACCTGGCCGGCCTCGACCCGTCCGAAGTGGACATCCAGGCGGTGGTCGGCCGCGTGGCCGACGACGACGAGCTCCGCGACCCGGTGACGGTCCCGATGACCGAGGACGGCATCGGCGCGTTCGCGGCCCGCGTGAAGCTGCCCCGGCCGGGGGCGATCGGGTACACGGTCCGGGTGCTGCCGAGGCACGGCCTGCTGGCGACCCCGGCCGAGCTGGCGCGCGTGGTCCTGGCCTGACCCGCCCGGCGGGGGCGGCGCGGAGGTCACCGCGCCGGGCTCCGCTGAG
>NZ_JBSGJD010000172.1:0-21303 GCF_053605405.1 Amycolatopsis sp. NPDC003861 | reverse complement strand
CCGAACGCCACATTGGGTGCGTCCAACGCAACCAACGCCACATTGGGGCGCTTGGGACGCGGTGCTCCAGCCGCACCGGACGTCGATGACTTGCGACGCGCGGGGCTAGCGGCGGACCAGCCAGCAGAGGCAAAAGGGGTGCCCGGCCGGGTCGGCGTACACCTGGAAGTCGTCGCCGGTCGTGTTGCCCGCCGCCGGCTTCAGCACCCTCGCGCCGAGGGCCATCACCTGCTCGTGGGCTTCGGCGAAGTCCTCGACCCACAGGTCGAGGTGGATCTGCTGCTTGACCGGGCCGTCGGGCCACTCCGGCGGCACGTGGTCCGGTGCGAGCTGCACGCCGATCCGCGGGGCGCCGTCCACCAGCACCATGTGCCAGTCGCCGTCGTCGTCGACCTCGCCGCCGAGGACGCCCGCCCAGAAGCGGCTCTCGGCCGCCAGGTCGGCCGCGTCGAACGTGACGACCTGGTGCATGATCCGCATCGCGGGACCTCTCAGCCGGACCAGAAACCCGTGATGAACCGCAGGTAGATCATCCCGCAGACCAGCGCGTTCGCGTAGAGCACGACGTGGACCGCGCCGCGCAGCCGCGGGCGGCGCTCGCCGAACAGCACCAGCGCCACGTACATCACCAGGCACGGCAGCAGGTACCGGTGCACCGACACCACGTTGTTGTTCATCGTCAGCATCACGATCGACGCGAACCCGAACAGCGCCAGCGGGATGCCCTTCGCGCGCAGCGCCACCAGGACGTACACCGAGGACGCGAACAGCAGCGCCAGACCGATCATCGGCAGCACGTGGCTCATCAGCGTCCACGCGTCCATCTTGGTGTCGCCGAGCAGCGCGTGGCCGGCGATCTTGGCTTCGCGCCAGATCGTCTCGAGGATGTTCGGGTTGAACTTGTGGTACGACCACTCCCGCACACCCTTGAGCGCGTTGAAGCTGCCGAAGAAGTCGCCGGTCTGGATCTTCATGGCGACCATCACGCCGGCCAGGCCGACGAACGCCAGCGGGAACCACAGCAGGTTCCACGACAGCAGGCCGCGCAGCTTCCAGTCCTTCGACCGCCAGAACTCCAGGAAGCACAGGCCGACGAACACCGCCGCCGTGATGCGGGAGGCCGTCAGCGGGATGAGCGTCAGGCCCATCCAGAGCCATTGGCGGCGTAGTGCGAACAGGTAGGCCCAGAAGCCCAGCGCGCAGAACACCGCCTCGCTGTAGAACGAGTGCAGGAAGAACGCGGCGGGCGCGGTGAGGAACGCCGCGACGACCAGCCACGGGGCCCGTTCGCCGTCGAAGAAGTGGCGGCCGATCTTGAGCAGCGCGACGGCGGCCAGCCAGGTGGCCACCAGATTGACCAGGAATCCGGCGGTGAGCAGGCCGATCGTGCCGAAGCTGACCGTCTGCACCAGCCAGACCAGCACCGGGAACACCGGGTAGAACGCCCGCGTCGGGGCGTAGCTGCCGGTGTAGGCGTGCATGGCGATCTCGCCGTAGTTGCCGGCGTCCCAGCGGTAGGTGTGCGCGAGCAGGCTCATCGTCGAGCCGATGCCGGTCTTCGGGATGCCCTCGTCGGTCGGGCTGGACGGCGCGAACAGGTACGCCAGCGCGATCAGCACCACGTTCCAGGCCAGCACCACGGCGAAGACGCGCGCGTAATCGCCGTTCAGCCAGGCCCAGCGGCTCACGCGGGCCGTCTCCGGGCGCTCCGGCTCGACCTGGTCGGTGACCCGGGACTCCACGGCCGTGCTAGTCATGCGTAACCTCCGCGACCGGCGCCCCGGCCGCGGGCGCGGGCCGGTGCCGGAAGACGACCTTGTGGTAGAGCACGTAGTTCCAGACCAGGCCGACCACGATCCCGGCGCCCTTCGGGATCAGCACGTTCACCCCGGGGAACGCGCTGGTGACCGCGAAGATGATGGCCGCCTGCACGACCCACAGGCCGAACGCGGTGACGCCGAAGAACAGCAGGGCCTGGCGCCGGACGTCGCCGTCCTTGGCGCGGAACGTGAAGTTCCGGTTGAGCGTGAAACTGAGCAGCATGCCTGTGGTCGTCGAGATGAAGTTGGCGACGAACAGCGGGACGCCCAGCGTCACCAGCAGCGCGTAGCCGAGGGCGTCGACGAGGGTGTTCGCCACGCCGACGATCCCGAAGCGCAGCTGGGTCGCCGAGATCAGCTTCACCGGGCGCCTCTTCCCGCGTCGGCGCCCTCCCGGGCCTCGGCCGGCACCGCCGGGCCCGTGCGCACCGACGCGACGCCGTAGAGCGGCCGGTTCTGCACCTGGGAGTACGTGCGGCCGATGTAGCTGCCGAGCACGCCGAGCATGATGATCTGGATCCCGCCGAGGAAGAACATCGCGATCCCGAGGAACGCCCAGCCGGGCACCGCGGTCTCCGGCGCGAACAGCTTGACGCCGCCGACGTAGAGGATCCCGACGAAGCTCAGGAACGAGATCAGGTAGCCCATGCGCGTGATCATCCGCAGCGGCGTCACCGAGAAGCCGAGGATGCCGTCGGCGGCGAAGCGCAGCATCTTGCGCAGCGGGTAGCCGGTGACGCCGGCGTGCCGCTTGTCGCGGTCGAACAGCACGGCCGTCTGCTTGAAGCCGATGTAGCTGACCAGCCCGCGCAGGAAGCGGTCGCGCTCGCGGTACTTGCGCAGCTCGTCGACGACCTTGCGGTCGATCAGCCGGAAGTCGCCGGTGTTCTTCGGGATGTCGACCGCGGCCATCTTCCGCAGGAACCAGTAGAACCCGCCGGCGGTGAGCTTCTTGAACGCCGAGTCCTGGCGTGAGCGGCGCTGCGCGTAGACGACGTCGAAGCCCTCTTCCCACTTCTCGATCAGCTCGAGCGCCACCCGCGGCGGGTCCTGCATGTCGCTGTCCATGATGACGACGGCGTCCGCGTCGACCAGGTCCAGCCCGGCGGTGACGGCCATCTGGTGGCCGAAGTTGCGGGACAGCTCGACGACCGTGACCCGCTCGTCGCGCGCGCTGAGCTCGGTGAGCTTGGCCAGCGAACCGTCCCGGCTGCCGTCGTCGACGTAGAGGAAGCTGAAGTCGTACTTGCCGGCGAGGGGGGCGGTCACCTCGTCCACCGTCCGGTGCAGCAGGTCGATGTTCTCTTCCTCGTTGTAGATCGGGAAGATGAACGCCACCCGGCGGGTGATCGGCTCTGTGGGCACTGCGGGGCTCCCCGGAGTTTCGGTGCGGAACGGTTCGGGCGGCGCCGTCGAGCAGGCGAATCCCCGACCCGGTGCCCTGCATCCTAGAAGATCGGGCCGATCTGCCCTCCGGGACCCGGTCGGGGCGCCCGCGGCCTCGGCGGGGGACAGGCCGGTGCTCGCGGCGGGCCGGCCGGCGCGGCGACCTGCCGCGGCGTCGGCGGGGTAGTTGTCGGCCCCGCCGCGGGGGTGCCTCGATACGCTGGACGGCGAAGGACCGGCGCGTGTCCTCACGGGGGAGTTCCGCCTGGTGTGCCAGGCTCGACGAGGTGAAGGACGACGAGTGAATCGGCAGCCGCTGCGCCTGGCCATCATCGAGGCCACCCGGATCCTCGAGCGCGCGGGCGTCGCCTCGCCGCGGTTCGACGCCGAGGTGATCGCCGCGCACGTGCTCGGGGTCGAACGCGGCCGGCTGCCGATGGTGCCGCTGGTCGACCCGCCGGTCATCGAGGCCATCGGCCAGCTCGTCCAGCAGCGCGCCAAGCGCATCCCGCTGCAGTACCTGACCGGCTGGGCCGCGCTCGGCGACATCACGGTCGCGGTCGGTGCGGGCGTGTTCGTCCCGCGGCCGGAGACCGAGCTGCTGCTCGAGTGGGGCGTCAAGTTCCTGCAGGGCCGGGAGTTCCCGGTGGTGGTCGACCTGTGCACGGGCTCGGGGGCGCTGGCGCTGGCGGTGGCCCACGCCCGCCCGGACGCGGTCGTCTACGCGGTGGACATCGACCCGCAGGCCCTGGCCTGGGCCCGCCACAACGCCGACGTCCACGCCGACGCGGGCAACACCCCGATCCGGCTGTACTCGGGCGACATCGGCGACCCGACGATGTTCGCCGAGCTCGACGGCCTGGTCGACCTGGTGCTCTGCAACCCGCCGTACGTCCCGGAGGGCACGCCGGTACCGCCCGAGGTCGCGGAGCACGACCCCCCGCGAGCGGTGTTCGCGGAGGAGAGCGGCCTGGCGGTGATCCGCCACGCGATCGCGGCCGGCGCCCGCCTCCTGCGCCCGGGAGGAGGCCTGGCGATCGAGCACGACGACACGCACGGCTCGGCGGTCCCGGCCCTGGTCCGAGCGCGCCGCGTCCTGACCGGCGTCGAGGACCACGCGGACCTGACCGGGCGAGCCCGGTTCGTTACCGCGCGCCGCCTGGGCTGAGCGGCTTCCTGGACCGGGCTGCCGAGCCGCAGGCTGTTGCGGCGGGTCATCGGCTTCATCGCCGACCGGCGATGGTTGCCGGCCTGCGCGACGAGGGTGCCCGGTAGAACATTGCCGAGCTGGTTCGATGGCCGAGCAAGCCGAAGCGGACTTGCGGCGGTCAGTTCCGGGAGCGCGGCTGGTCGACGGCGCCTTCGAGGCGGATCTCCGCGGTCGCCGCACCTCTTCGCGCCGCGCCTCCTGCGGGTCGCGGGGTAAGCGCGTGCTCACCAGCCCGGCCGCCGCGGGGGCGCCCCCCGTCTTCCACGCTACCGGCGGCCACCGACAGTTCCGGGCAGTCCGGAGGGCTGCGGACCGAGTTGTCCACAACCCCTCCGGACCGCTCGCTCAGAAGCCGAACGCCGTGCAGCTCGCCGTCGCGGTCTTCGACGGGTCGCTCACCGACGTGGCCGTCAGTTTCACCCTCGCCGCGAGGTCGCCGCCCTGGCCGCGCTTCGCGTACGCCGGGACCTTCACGTGCCCGCCGAACTTCGCCGTCGCCAGCTCGTTCGGGAGCCTGACCTGCCAGCCCTTCGCGTCCGTCGACACGCTCAGCCGGTACGTGTCGGTGTCGTACGGGGCCTTCGCGCCGCGCGCCGCGCCCGTGTTGAGCAGGCCGAAGTCGCACGTTGCCAAGCCGCCGCGGGCGATGGCCGGGAGGGCCGGGGTCAGGGCGGCTCCGCGGGCCTGGCTGCCCGAGCCGTCCAGCGACGCCACCGTCACCGTGTACGACAGGATCCCGCGGCGGTCGCGCGCCAGGTCCGTGATGAGGAACCGCAGGCGGTTGGCCTCGTCGGTGTACTCGTACGGGCTCGCCGCCTCGGTGCCCGCCTTGAACAGGGCGTCGTTGAGCTGGCGGTAGTCACCGATGGTGATCTTGACCGGCGTCCCGTCCGGCTTCGTGTAGTCGGTGATGCCGATGTCCTGCGGGTTAGCGTCGATCACCCAGTCGAACGGGGCGTTGTCCTTGTTCTTCGTCTTGGTGATCATGACGCCGGAGTCCGGCGCGAACGAGTCCGCGCCCATCCGGTCGACGACCTCGACCGTGTAGTTGTCGTAGCCGCCGCCGTCGCAGAACGGGTCCTTCGACCGGTCGCACTTCGGCGCCTTGTCACCGCCGGTGAGCTTGATGTTCAGGCCGGTGAACGCGCCGGGCTGCGCTTCGGTTTCGCGCGCGGTGAGCCGGGCCGAGACCGGGCCGGTCTTCGCGAGCTCGTCGCGGTCGAGCTGGAGCACGTCCGCCGGGTCGACGATGCCGAGCTTCAGCTTGTTGCGCAGCTGGTGCTGGGCGCCCATCGAGCTGCCCTGCGTCGCCGGGATCTGCCAGCGGGTGTGCGGGCCGCCGGGGCCGTTGAACGTGCCGCGCGACAGCATGTCCCACGGTCCGCTGTAGGAACGTGACGGCGGGGTCCCGAACGGGTTGTTGTAGTTGTCGCCGATGCCCAGGATGTGGCTGAACTCGTGGGCGTAGGTCGACTGGCCCGAGCTTTCGGCCTGCACCGAGCTGCCGTCCTGGGCGTTCGGCCAGATGCTGGCGGCCGACGCCCACGACGTCCACGGCACGTACCGGGTGGCCGCGTAGTTGGGCAGGTCGTGGTCGGGCGGGCCGAAGCTGTCGGGCACGTTCTCCTTGGTGCCGAACTTCATCTCGCCGAATTCCTGCCAGGTCGAGCTCTCGTCCTGGCCGGCGGAGAGGTAGAAGACGAAGTCGAACTGGTTCGCGGTGTCGCCGACGTCGGCGCGCCAGGCGTCCCCGGCGTCCTTGCGGATGTCGCGGGCGCAGTTCGCGCCGGGCGGGCACGCGCTCGGCTGGAACTCCATGCCGTACTCGTAGGACTTCCCGGGCATCCGGTACGGCCCGAACGCGGTCAGCTGCACGCCGAACCGGCCGCCGGAGTCCTCCATCCAGTATTCGTTGATCGTGTGGCCGTTGTTGAGGGCTTCGGGTTTGTTGAGGAAGTCCTGGTAGTACTGGGCGACCTTCGCCCGCGGGACGTTCGCGGCGGCGGGGCCGGGGTTGCCGAAGATCGTCGAGTTCGCCGGCTTCGTGACGACGAAGTCCTGGTCCGGGTAGTCGGCGAGGACGACGGCGCCCTTGAAGGTGCGCTGGGTGGGTTTCAGGGTGGGATCGGCCCAGTTCGTGCCGGGGACCTTGCGGTAGTCGGACCAGGTCATGTGGTCCTGGTTCTCCCACCGGGCGGCATCGATCGGGGCGGGCCAGCCACGGGTGAGCGGCTCGGCGGCGGCGGTCCCGGCACCGAGCCCGGAGAGGACGGCCACGGCGGCGAGCAGGGCGAGCGCTTTCGGGGTTCTGGGGCGCATGTGCGGCTCCTTCACTGGGAACCCACGGGGGTGGTGGTTCCCGAAGATCGACCGTATTGAGCCCCGGTGTCGCGGTTCTCCCTCGCGGCGAGGTCTACCCGCTTGCCCCACGACGAAAGTCTGGCCGGATTGTCAGGCCCGGCTGGGCGTCGCGAATGACTCAGGCTTGGCTCGGTGTCGCGAATGGCTCATTCGCGACCTTTCGGCGGGCCGGGCGTTGTGGACAACTCCGGTCAGGGATGCCGGGAGCGCCGGGAACTGTCGGTGCGGGCCGGTAGCGTGGAAAACGGGGGCGCCCCCGAGGCGGCCGGGTGCGCGAGCCCTGTGCCGGCGGCGAGGTCCGGTCGAGAGGACTTGCGCCGGCGGGCGAAGTTCGGTCGGGCGCCCGCCGCGGCCCGGGCCGCGATGCCGGCCGAGTCCAACGCCCCAATGCCCGCCAGGCCCGGGGCCGCAATGCACGCCGGACCCGGGGCGCGATGCCCGCCGGCCCAACGCCCCAATGCCGGCCAGGCCGCTGCCCACCCACCCGGTGTGACGCGGCGAACGTCCCCCGAAGACGCCGGACTACTCTTGGCCCCCATGAGCGTGGTCTACGACTGCAGCAAGCGGGAGACCCGGGCCGATGGGCTGGCCGCCGCCGCCGGGGCGGTGCGGTCCAGCCGGCTGGTCGTGCTGCCCACCGATACCGTCTACGGGATCGGGGCCGATGCCTTCGACGCCGGCGCCGTTCAAGCGCTTCTGCGGGCCAAGAACCGCGGGCCGGACATGCCCGTCGGGGTGCTCGTCGGCTCCTGGTCCACTGTGGACGGGCTGGTGCTCGGGGTGCCGCCGCAGGCGCGGGCGCTCATCGAAGCCTTCTGGCCCGGCGATCTCTCCATCGTGCTGCCGCACGCGCCGAGCCTGCAGTGGAACCTCGGCGATGCCCGCGGCACCGTCATGCTGCGGATGCCGCTGCACCCCGTGGCGCTCGAACTGCTGCGGGACGTCGGCCCGATGGCCGTCTCGAGCGCGAACGTCTCCGGGCGCCCCCCGGCCAGCACCGCGCAGGAGGCGCAGGAACAGCTCGGCGACTCGGTCGCGGTGTACCTCGACGGCGGCTCGAGCGGCGAGCCCGTCGCGTCGAGCATCGTGGACCTGACCGGCACCGAACCGGTCGTGCTGCGCGAGGGCTCGGTGAGCAAGGACGCCATCGCGGAGGTGCTCGGTGTGCCCGCGGAATCGTTGGCCTGAAGCCGGATCACGGCGGAAACCGCGACACGATAGCGTGTCGCGGGTGACCCCGACCCCGCGAGCGTGACGTCCCCGTGCCGCCCACATCCGGTCTCCTCCCCATCCGGGAATACCTCCTCGTCGCGCTGACCGCGACGGCCGTGACCTACCTGCTCACCGGCGTCGTGCGCCGGGTCGCGATCCGCGTCGGCGCGATCGCCAACCCGCGCGCCCGCGACGTGCACGTCGCCCCGATCCCGCGGATGGGCGGGGTCGGCATCTACCTCGGCGTCGCCGGCGCGATGGGCCTGGCCCACCAGCTGCCCGCGCTGTCGCACGGCTTCGACGCCTCCTTCGACTCGGTCGGCGTGCTGCTCGCCGCCGGCGTGATCTCGCTGATCGGCGCGCTCGACGACCGGTTCGAACTGGACGCCTGGACGAAGCTGGCCGGCCAGGTCATGTGCGCCGGCATCCTGGTCATCTTCGGCGTGCAGTGGGTGTCGTTCTGGGTGCCGTGGGGCGGCACCGGCGGCTCGTTCGGCTCGGTGCTGGTGCTCGACAAGAACCAGGGCGCGCTGCTCACCGTCGTGATGGTCGTCGTCATGGTCAACGCGATGAACTTCGTCGACGGCCTCGACGGGCTGGCCGGCGGCCTCGGCTTCATCGCCGCCGCCGCCACCTGCGCCTTCTCGCTCGGCCTGCTCGACAGCTCCGGCGGTGACGTCGGCACCTACCCGCCCGCGCTGATCGCCGCCACCCTCGCCGGCGCCTGTCTGGGCTTCCTGCCGTACAACTTCCAGCCGGCCAAGATATTCATGGGCGACTCCGGCTCGATGATGATCGGCCTGATGCTCGCCGGCGCGACCACGTCGGCGTCCGGGCGCGTGCCGTACCCGCAGTTCAGCGGCAAGGACGCGATCGCGCTGCTCTCGCCGCTCGTGGTCGTGGCGGCGGTGCTGTTCGTGCCGATGCTCGACCTGATCATGGCGGTCGTCCGGCGCACCCGCCGCGGCGAAAGCCCGTTCGCCGCCGACAAGATGCACCTGCACCACCGCCTGCTGGAGATCGGCCACTCCCAGCGGCGCGCGGTCCTGCTCATCTACTTGTGGGCCGGGATCCTCGCCTTCGGCGCGGTGTCGGTGACGCTGTTCGACGACGCCGCGGCGCTGTGGATCATCGGGATCGGGCTGGTCTTCGCGGTGGTCGTCTCGATCGTCCCGCGGCTGCGCTCGCGCAACCAGCCGGGCACCTGACCGGCCGGGGTCTCTACACTCGGGTGGTAACCGAGCAGGGAGCCAGGTGTGAGCGAAGCCGAAACGCACGAGCAGGAGAACCCGCACGCCAAGGTGGTGCTGCAGGCGGCCCGCGCGATGACGAAGGCCTCGCTGCTGGTGACGCCGCCCGCGGTGCTGGTGTGCATCGCGTTGCTCAGCATCCTCAACGGCCTGCCCGGCTTCCTGGGCTCGCTCGTCGGCGGGGTGCTCGCGATGCTGGCCTCGCTGTCCACGCTGGGCATGATGAAGTTCAGCGCGGGCCAGGACCCGATGTTCGTCATGGTCATCGCGCTCGGCGGGTACGTCGTGAAGGTCGTCCTGCTCTTCGGGGCGCTGACGCTGCTGAAGGGCGTCACCGCGCTGCACCCGATGTCGCTCGGCATCACGATGATCGTGGCCATCATGCTCGCCGCCGCGGCCGAGTTCGCCGCCTTCCGCAAGACCAAGATCCCGACGATCATCCCGTCCTGACCGGTTCGGGCTCGTCACTCTTCGTGCACCCGTCTGCGGCCGCTTGAGTGTGACCGGGACCACGAAAGTGCGCTTCCGTGCGCTGCTGCGGACCGTGACCGGGACCCCTCGCCTGCGACGTTCCGGACCCGGTCCCGCCGCGCACCGGACCTGGGTCCCGGGACGACCCGGGACCTAAGTCCTGGGCTGATCGGTTGGTTAGGAGTACGCCTGTCCGGCACGGATTGACCTGCTGGTATGGTCCGCGTCAAGGGTGGCGGCCTCGACCGCGCACTCCCTCAGACGAACCGCGATCAGCAGTGTGGCGACCGTGTAGTTCCGCCGTCCGGCCGCTGGTCCGAAGTAGACCGCAGGGCAGTGTTCACGCGAGACAACCCCGTGTGCAGAACGTGAAGCCGTGTTCATCGCACAGTGGGGCAGCCGCCTCCGACGTCCCGATACGTATCGGGTACGTTAAGTCCAGATCGTGACGATTCCCCCGGCGGAGTGAACGCCGGCCGGGAGAACCGGAAGGAGCCCAGTGGGCGCGCTGGTATTGGCCGAGGGTGCGACGTTCGCGCCGCCCGGCGCCGAAAGCTTCGAGTTGCCGGCGCTGTTCGGCAACGTCACCAAGCCGATGCTGCTCGTCGTGCTTTCGGTTGTCATCATCGCGACGTACTTCCTGCTGGCGACCCGCAAGCTGCAGGTCGTGCCGGGCAAGGGGCAGTTCGTCGCGGAGTCGATCTACGACTTCAGCCGCAACAACATCGCGCGCGAGCAGATCGGTTCGAAGGATTTCAAGCCGTTCGTGCCGCTTGTTTTCGCACTGTTCACCTTCGTTTTGGTGAACAACCTCTACGGGATCATCCCGCTTCTGCAGTTCCCGACCATGGCGCGGTTCGGCTTCCCGGTCGCCCTGTCGGTCCTCGTCGTCTACCCGGTGTACCACTTCGTCGGGTTCAAGCGGCACGGTTTCAAGGGGTACTTCAAGAAGGAACTCGCGCCGCCGGGCGTGCCGGGACCGGTGCTGCCGCTGTTCGCGCTGATCGAGTTCGCGGAGAAGTTCTTCCTCAACCCGCTCACGCTCGCCATCCGTGTTTTCGCCGCCATGTTCGCGGGTCACCTGATCCTGGCGGTGTTCACCCTGGGCGGCACCTTCCTGCTGACCGAGACCTCGGGCTGGGCGCTGAAGCCGGTTTCCCTGGTGGCGTGGATCTTCGCCATCGGGATGACGTTCCTCGAGGCCTTCATCCAGGTGCTGCAGGCCTACATCTTCGCCCTGCTGTCGGCCGGGTACATCGGCGCCGCGCTGGCGTCGGAGCACTGAGAACACAAGCCCCCGATCCACGCGAGCGCGTGGACCGAAGTGAAGGGAAATGCACGTGAGCAACATCGTTCTGGCCCAGGCCGCGGAAGCCGCCGCCAACATCAACCCCGGCCTCGCCGCGATCGGCTACGGCCTGGGCGCGATCGGCCCGGGCATCGGTGTGGGTCTGATCTTCGCCGCCGTCATCAACGGCACCGCCCGCCAGCCGGAGGCGCAGGGCAAGCTGCAGGGCATCGGCTTCTCGACCTTCGTTCTGACCGAGGTGCTCGCCCTGATCGGCATCGTCATCTACTTCATCGCCTCCGCAGGCTGAGTCACGCTCATCTCGCTTAAGGAGACGCCGTGCTGAACAGTGCCTTGGTCCTCGCCGCAGAGGGCGAAACGCACAACCCGATCGTTCCGGACATCTCGGAGCTGATCCTCGGCATCGTCGCCTTCCTGATCCTGCTGTTCATCCTCAAGAAGTACGTCGTCCCTCGCTTCGAGGCCGCGTACGAAGAGCGTGCGCAGAAGATCGAGGGAGGCATCGAGAAGGCCGAGCGGGCCCAGGCCGAGGCCGAAGAGGCGCTGGCCAAGTACAAGGCCCAGCTGCAGGAGGCCCGCACCGAGGCCGCGAAGATCCGCGACGACGCCCGGCTCGAAGCCGAGCAGATCAAGGCGGAGCTGCGGGCCGAGGCGGAGGCCGAGTCCCAGCGCATCGTCGCCCAGGGCCAGGCCCAGCTGCAGGCCCAGAAGGCGCAGATCATCGCGGAGCTGCGGGCCGACATGGGCCGCAACGCCGTCGAGCTGGCCAGCCGGATCGTCGGCGAGTCGCTCGAGGACGAGGCGCGCCGCCGCGGCACCGTCGACCGGTTCCTGGCGGAGCTGGAGACCGCCGGTGCCTCCAACGGAGCGGGGAAGTAACCAGAAATGACGCTGCATGCTGCGAGCCGTGAAGCGCTCGGCCTCGCCGAGGAACGCCTCGGCGAGGTTCTGGCCGACGCGGGAGCCGACGCGGCCACGGTCGGCGACGAGCTGCTCTCGGTCGTCGACCTGCTGGACCGGGAAATCGGCCTGCGCCGCGCGGTGAGCGACGCTTCCGCGACGGCGGAGTCGCGCACCGGGCTGGTGCGCCGGCTGTTCGACGGCAAGCTGTCCGAACCGGCCCTGAAGGTGCTCGACACCGTGGCGGGCAGCCGCTGGTCCAGCCCCCGCGAGCTGACCGACGGCCTCGAGTCGCTCGGTCGCTCGGCCCTGCTCACCGCGGCGGAGAAGACCGGGAACGTCGACACCGTCGAATCCCAGCTCTTCCAGGTCTCGCGGGTCGTGGCCAACCACCCCGAGCTCGAGAAGGCGCTGTCGGACCTGACCGGTTCCGCCGACGCGAAGCGCACCCTGGTGCGCGGGCTGTTCGCCGACAAGGTGGACGTGGTCACCGAGACCCTCGTCGAGCAGGTCGTGCGCCGGGCCAAGGGCCGCGGCGTCGGCATCGGGCTCGACAAGCTGGTGAAGCTGGCCGCGGAGCGGCGCGAGCGCTCGGTGGCCTACGTGACCAGCGCGAACGCCCTGTCGGACGAGCAGACCGCCCAGCTGGGCGCGAAGCTCGACGCCCTCTACGGGCGGCCGATCGCGCTGCACGTCGAGATCGACCCCCGGCTCGGCGGCGGCCTCGTCGTCCGCGTCGGCGACGAGGTCATCGACGGGAGTGCGGCGGGGCAGCTCGCGGCGTTGCGCAGGCGGCTGGCCCGGGCATAGCCCCAGGTCACACAAGACTTTGCATACTGGCAAGAACGAAGCGAGAGCGGGAAAGACATGGCCGAGCTGACGATCTCCTCGGATGAGATCCGTAGCGCGATCGAGAACTACGTCTCGAGTTACGCCCCGGACGTGAGCCGGGAAGAAGTTGGCACCGTGGTGGACGCCGGTGACGGCATCGCCCACGTCGAGGGTCTGCCCTCGGCCATGGCCAACGAGCTGCTCGAGTTCCCCGGCGGCGTCCTGGGCGTCGCCCTGAACCTGGACGCGCGCTCCATCGGTGCCGCGATCCTCGGTGACTTCGAAAGCATCGAAGAGGGCCAGCAGGTCAAGCGCACCGGCCAGGTCCTGTCGGTGCCGGTCGGCGACGGCTACCTCGGCCGCGTCGTCAACCCGCTGGGCCAGGCGATCGACGGCCTCGGCGACATCGAGACCACCGACCGCCGCGCCCTGGAGCTGAAGGCCGCCTCGGTGGTCGAGCGCCAGCCGGTGTCGGAGCCGCTGCAGACCGGTATCACCGCCATCGACGCGATGACGCCGATCGGCCGCGGCCAGCGCCAGCTGATCATCGGTGACCGCAAGACGGGCAAGACCGCCGTCGCCGTGGACACGATCATCAACCAGAAGGCCAACTGGGAGACCGGCGACCCGCAGAAGCAGGTCCGCTGCATCTACGTCGCGGTCGGCCAGAAGGGCTCCACGATCGCCGCCGTGAAGAAGTCCCTCGAGGACGCCGGCGCGCTGGAGTACACCACCATCGTCGCGGCCCCCGCGTCCGACTCGGCCGGCTTCAAGTGGATCGCGCCGTACACCGGCTCGGCCATCGGCCAGCACTGGATGTACGAGGGCAAGCACGTCCTGATCGTGTTCGACGACCTGACCAAGCAGGCCGACGCCTACCGCGCGATCTCGCTGCTGCTGCGCCGCCCGCCGGGCCGCGAGGCGTTCCCCGGCGACGTCTTCTACTTGCACTCCCGCCTGCTGGAGCGCTGCGCGAAGCTGTCGGACGAGCTGGGCGCCGGCTCGCTGACCGGTCTCCCGATCATCGAGACCAAGGCGAACGACGTGTCGGCCTACATCCCGACCAACGTCATCTCGATCACCGACGGCCAGTGCTTCTTCCAGTCGGACCTGTTCAACGCCGGCCAGCGCCCGGCCATCGACGTGGGTATCTCGGTGTCCCGCGTGGGTGGTGCCGCGCAGGTCAAGGCGATGAAGGACGTCGCGGGCTCGCTCCGGATCGACCTGTCGCAGTACCGCGAGCTGGAGGCCTTCGCGGCCTTCGCCTCCGACCTCGACGACGCGTCGAAGGCGCAGCTCGAGCGTGGTGCCCGGCTGTACGAGGTGCTCAAGCAGCCGCAGTACTCGCCGATCCCGGTCGAGGAGCAGGTCCTCACGGTGTACCTGGGCACGAACGGCCACTACGACTCGGTCCCGACCGAGGACGTCCGCCGCTTCAACCACGAGTTCATCGACTCGGCCCGCCGCAAGCACGCCGACCTGATCAAGGGCATCCGCGAGTCGGGCAAGTTCCCGCAGGAGACCCGCGAGGCCGTCGTCGAAGCGGTGAACGAGTTCAAGAAGGAGTTCACCACCTCCGAGGGCAAGCCGCTCGAGGAGAACGCGGACGCCATGGAAGCCGACAAGGTCGGGCAGGAGACCGTCAAGGTCAACAAGCCCGCCCCGAAGAAGTGAGCTGGTAGCTCATGGCCGCACAACTCCGGGAACTCCGGTCGCGCATCAAGGCGACCAAGTCGATCGGCAAGATCACCAAGGCGATGGAGCTCATCGCCACCGCGCGCATCACCAAGGCGCGGGCTCGGGTCGCCGCTTCCCGGCCGTACGCGGACGAGATCACCAAGGTGCTCTCGGCGCTGGCCGGCGCGGCCACCACGCTCGACCACCCCATGCTGGTCGAGCGCCCGAACCCGAAGCGGGCCGCCGTCCTGGTCGTGACCAGTGACAAGGGCCAGTGCGGTGGGTACAACTCCAACGTGCTGCGCGCGACCGAAGAGCTGCTCGCCCTCCTCCGCGAGGAGGGCAAGGAGCCGCAGGTCTACGTCACCGGCAACAAGGGGCTGAACTACTACCGGTTCCGGGGCCGCGAGGTCGTGGACGGCTGGACGGGCTTCTCCGACCAGCCGGGCTACGCGAACGCGGTCGCGGCCGGCGACGCCCTGGTCGAGTCGTTCATGCGGGGCGTCGACGACGAGCACGGCAACGCCGACGGCATCACGGGTGTCGACGAGATCCACATCGTCTACACCGAGTTCGTGTCGATGCTGACCCAGCGGCCGACCGCCAAGCGCGTCGCGCCGCTCGAGGTCGAGTACTCCGAGGGAGAAGAGGAGAAGCCCGCCGGGCTGCTCCCCAGCTACGAGTTCGAGCCGAGCGCCGACAAGCTGCTGGACGCCCTCCTGCCGAAGTACATCAACACGCGGCTCTACGCGGCCCTCCTCGAGTCCGCGGCGTCCGAGCTGGCCGCCCGCCGGACGGCGATGAAGGCCGCGTCGGACAACGCGAACGAGCTGGTCGGCAACCTGACGCGGGAGATGAACCAGGCCCGCCAGGCGCAGATCACCCAGGAGATCTCCGAAATCGTCGGTGGCGCGAACGCGCTCACCGCAGCAGGAAGTGATGATTGATGACCAGTACTGAAGCCCCGCGCGCCAAGGGGCGCATCGTGTCGGTGACCGGTCCGGTCGTCGACGTCGAGTTCCCGCGCGGTTCCGTGCCCGACCAGTTCAACGCGCTCAAGGTCGAGATCGAGTTCGAGCAGCTGCGCAAGACGGTGACCCTCGAGGTCGCCAGCCACCTGGGTGACAACCTCGTCCGCACCATCTCCCTGCAGCCGCAGGACGGCCTGGTGCGCGGCGCCGAGGTCACCGACACCGGCGGCCCGATCACGGTCCCGGTCGGCGACAAGGTCAAGGGCCACGTCTACAACGCCCTCGGCGAGTGCCTCGACGAGCCCGGCTACGGCGAGGACCTCGAGCGCTGGGGCATCCACCGCAGCGCCCCGTCCTTCGACCAGCTCGAGGGCAAGACCGAGATGCTGGAGACCGGCCTCAAGGTCGTCGACCTGCTCACCCCGTACGTCCAGGGTGGCAAGATCGGCCTGTTCGGCGGGGCCGGCGTGGGCAAGACGGTGCTCATCAAGGAGATGATCACCCGCGTCGCCCGGAACTTCGGTGGCACCTCGGTGTTCGCCGGCGTCGGCGAGCGCACCCGTGAGGGCAACGACCTCTTCCTGGAGATGTCCGAGGACGGCGTCATCAACGACACCGCCCTCATCTTCGGCCAGATGGACGAGCCGCCGGGCACCCGCATGCGGGTCGCGCTGTCCGCGCTGACCATGGCGGAGTACTTCCGCGACGTCCAGAACCAGGACGTGCTGCTGTTCATCGACAACATCTTCCGGTTCACCCAGGCCGGCTCGGAGGTGTCGACCCTGCTGGGCCGCATGCCGTCCGCCGTGGGTTACCAGCCGACGCTGGCCGACGAGATGGGGCAGCTGCAGGAGCGGATCACCTCGACCCGTGGTCGTTCGATCACCTCGATGCAGGCGATCTACGTCCCCGCGGACGACTACACCGACCCGGCCCCGGCCGCGACGTTCGCCCACCTGGACGCCACCACCGAGCTTTCCCGGTCGGTGTTCCAGAAGGGCATCTTCCCGGCGGTGGACCCGCTGGCGTCGACGTCGACGATCCTCGACCCGGCCATCGTCGGTGAGGACCACTACCGCGTCGCCTCCGAGGTCATCCGGATCCTGCAGAAGTACAAGGAGCTGCAGGACATCATCGCGATCCTCGGTATGGACGAGCTCTCGGAAGAGGACAAGCTGACCGTTCAGCGCGCGCGCCGCATCGAGCGGTTCCTGTCGCAGAACATGCTGGTCGCCGAGGCGTTCACGCAGATCCCGGGCTCGACGGTGCCGCTGTCGGAGACCATCGAGTCGTTCGACCGCATCACCAAGGGTGACTTCGACCACTACCCGGAGCAGGCGTTCCTGGGTATCGGTGGCCTCGAGGACCTCGAGAAGAAGTACAAGGAAATCACCAAGAAGTGAGCTCGTGAGCTCGGCGGGGGCTGTGTCCATTGTGGACTCGGGCCCCCGCCGTTCTCGTAACGGGAGACAGACCTATTACACTCGGTGGCAACACCCCGAGTTAAGGAGTGCACGTGGCTGAGATGTCCGTGGAGCTGGTGGCCGTCGAGCGCCGTCTCTGGTCGGGTACTGCCACTTTCGTGGTGGCCCAGACCACCGAGGGTGAGATCGGCATCATGGCCGGTCACGAACCCGTGCTCGGGCAGCTGGTCGAGGGTGGCGTGGTCAAGGTGACGACCACCGACGGTGAGACGGTCTGCGCGGCCGTGCACGGTGGCTTCCTCTCCGTGACCGGCACCGGGGTGAGCATCCTCGCCGAGAGCGCCGAGCTCTCCGACGAGATCGACGTCGAGGCGGCCAAGGCGGCCCTGACCGGGGACGACGAGACCGAGCGGGCGAGGGCTTCGGCCCAGCTCCGCGCAGCGGGTCAGTCGGCCTGAGCGCGAGACGGGCAGGAGCCGGGCCGTGAAGATCACCGTGGTCGTAGTCGGGCTCCTGATCGTGCTCGCGGTGCTGGCCGCCTGGTACGGCCAGCGGTGGATCCGGATGCGCCGCGGCGGTGGCGTGAGCGTCGCGCTGCGGTGGCGTCCGGACAACCCGCGGTCCAGCTGGCACCTGGGGCTGGGCCGCTACGAGGGCGACGAGTTCGTCTGGTACCGGGTGTGGAGCCTGCGCACCGGCGCGGACCGCGTCTTCCAGCGCGAAAGCATGCAGATCGCCGACCGCCGCGACCCGTCCGGCACCGAGGCCTATGCCGTGCCCGAGGGCTCGACGGTGCTGCGCTGCGAGTCGGAAACCCAGGAAGCGATCGAGATCGCGATGGGGCCGGGCGCGCTGACGGGTTTCCTCTCCTGGCTCGAGTCCGCCCCGCCCGGACGACGTCTCCCGCGCGCCTCCTGAGGCTGTCTCATTCCGAGACAGCCGCGGCCGCTGCTTTCGCCTACGGTTGAGCGCATGATTCTCATCGTGGTCAAGTTCCCGGTCAAAGCGGAGCACGCGGAAAACTGGCCGGAGATCGTCGCGGACTACACCGCGAACACCCGCGCGGAGGCCGGCAACCGGTTCTTCGAATGGTCCCGCAGCCTCGAGGACAAGAACACGTACGTGCTGGTCGAGGGCTTCGACGGCCAGGATGCGGCCGTCGCGCACGTCGGCTCCGACCACTTCAAGTGGGCGGTCGAGAACCTGGGTGCGTACCTCAGCGACAACCCGCAGATCATCAACGTCCAGGACGCCTCCGACTGGGGCCCGATGGCCGAAATCTCACCGCACTAAACTCGGGGTGTGACCCTCGTCGAGATCCCCGGCTCCAAGTCCGTCACCGCCCGTGGCCTGTTCCTGGCCGCGGCCGCGCACGGCACCACGACGCTCGGCCGTCCGCTGCACTCGGACGACACCGAGGGCTTCGCCGAGGGCCTGGCGAAGCTCGGCTACCGCGTCGACCGGCAGGCGGACGCGTGGACCATCGAGGGCCGGCCGTCGGGTCCGGGGGTCACCGAAGCCGACGTCTTCTGCCGGGACGGCGCCACGACGGCCCGGTTCCTGCCCGCGCTGGCCGCGGCCGGCACCGGGACGTTCCGCTTCGACGCGTCCGACCAGATGCGCCGCCGCCCGCTCGGGCCGCTGACCGACGCCCTGCAGGAGCTGGGTGTCGACCTCGAATTCCGCGGCGAGCCGGGCCACCACCCGCTGACGGTCCGCGCGAACGGCATCAAGGGCGGGGAGCTGACCCTCGACGCGGGCCTGTCGTCGCAGTTCCTGACGGCGTTGCTGCTGGTCGGGCCGCTGACCGCGGAGGGACTGCGGATCACGGTGACCGACCTCGTGTCGGTGCCGTACGTCGAGATCACGCTGGAGATGATGCGCCGCTTCGGCGTCGACGTCCGCCGTGAGGGCCGGACGTTCGTGGTGCCGGCGCAGCCGTACCGCGCGTGCGAGTACCCGGTGGAGCCGGACGCGTCGACGGCCAGCTACTTCCTCGCCGCGGCGGCGGTCACCGGCCGCACGGTGACCATCCCGGGCCTCGGCTCGGACGCCCTCCAGGGCGACGTGAAGTTCGCCGACGTGTTGCGGGAGATGGGGGCCCACGTCGACCTGGCGCCGGACTCGGTGACGGTCGCGGGCCCGTCGGACGGCCTGCGCGGCATCACGGTGAACATGCGTGACATCTCGGACACCGTCCCGACCCTGGCGGCGATCGCCCCGTTCGCGTCCGGCCCGGTGCGCATCGAGGACGTCTACAACACGCGCATCAAGGAGTGCGACCGCCTCGACGCGTGCGAGGAGAACCTGCGCGCTCTCGGGATCCAGGTCGAGACGGGCCGCGACTGGATCGAGATCCAGCCGGGACAGCCGACGGGCACGCTGGTGGCGTGCCGTCGCGACCACCGCATCGCGATGGCGTTCAGCATCACGGGCTTGCTGACCGACGGCATCACCCTGGATGATCCGGACTGCGTGAAGAAGACGTTCCCCGGCTTCCACCAGGCGCTGGGCACCCTGCGCGAGAGCTGGGGGATCTAGGGCTGCCCGCCCGGCTGCCACAGCACGTCACCCTCGGGGTTGGCCAGCCGGGCCAGGATGAACAGCAGGTCCGACAGCCGGTTCAGGTACTTCACCGCGATCGGGTTGGTGGCCTCGGGCTCCGCCTCGTGCAGGGCCCAGGCCGACCGCTCCGCCCGGCGGGCCACCGTGCGCGCCTGGTGCAGGAACGCGGCCCCCGGCGTGCCGCCCGGCAGGATGAACGACGTCAGCTTCGGCAGGCGCTCGTTGAACTCGTCGCACCAGCCTTCGAGCCGCTCGACGTACTTCTCGGTGATCCGCAGCGGCGGGTACGGCGGGTCGTCCGAGATCGGCAGGCAGAGGTCCGCGCCGACGTCGAACAGATCGTTCTGGACCGCACGCAGCACGTCCGTCACTTCGGCGGGCAGCGCGCCGACCGCGATCGCCAGGCCCAGCACCGAGTTCGTCTCGTCGGTGTCCGCGTACGCGCCCAGCCGCGGTGACGTCTTCGGCACGCGGGAGCCGTCGCCGAGCGCGGTCGTGCCGTTGTCGCCGACCTTGGTGTACACGCGGTTGATGCGAACGACCATGAACCCACCATAGCGGCCCCCGCCCGGGCCGAATCCGGGCGAGAGGGCATGATTGGCGGCCATGAGCGAGCACTTCGACGTGCATGGCGGAGCCCGGCTGGTCGGCGAGGTCGACGTGGTCGGCGCCAAGAACAGCGTGCTGAAGCTGATGGCCGCCGCCCTCCTCGCGGAGGGGACCACGACCATCACGAACTGCCCGCAGATCCTCGACGTCCCGCTGATGGGCGACGTGCTGCGGAGCGTCGGCTGCGAGGTCGTCATCGAGGGCGACACGGCCACCATCACGACGCCGGCCGAGCTGTCGCACCGCGCCGACTCGGCGGCGATGGGCAAGCTGCGTGCGTCCGTCTGCGTGCTGGGGCCGCTGGTCGGCCGGCTGAAGCAGGCCGTCGTGGCGCTGCCGGGTGGGGACGCGATCGGTTCGCGGCCGCTGGACATGCACCAGAACGGCCTGCGCAAGCTGGGCGCGACGAGCACGATCGAGCACGGCTGCGTCGTCGCGAAGGCCGAGACGCTGGTCGGCGCGCAGATCTGGCTGGACTTCCCGAGCGTCGGCGCGACCGAGAACATCCTGATGGCGGCCGTGCTGGCCGAGGGCACCACGGTCATCGACAACTGCGCGCGCGAGCCGGAGATCGTCGACATCTGCACGATGCTGACCGAGATGGGCGCGAAGATCGAAGGCGCCGGGACGTCGACGCTGACCGTGCACGGCGTGGAGCAGCTGCACCCGACGACGCACAGCGTGATCGGCGACCGGATCGTGGGCGCGACCTGGGCGTTCGCCGCCTCGATGACCCGCGGCGACATCACCGTCCGCGGGGTCAACCCGCACCACCTCGACCTGGTGCTGAACAAGCTGCAGCTGGCCGGCGCGGACGTCGAGACGTTCGGCGACAAGGGTTTCCGCGTGGTCCAGCCGGAGCGCCCGAAGGCGGTCGACTGGGTGACGCTGCCGTACCCCGGCTTCGCGACCGACCTGCAGCCGTTCGCGGTGGCGCTGTCGGCGGTGTCGGAAGGCACGTCGATGATCACGGAGAACGTCTACGAAGCGCGCTTCCGGTTCATCGAGGAGATGGTGCGGCTGTCCGGCGACGCCCGCACGGACGGCCACCACGCGGTGGTCCGCGGCGTCGAGAAGCTCTCGAGCGCGCCGGTCTGGGCGTCCGACATCCGCGCGGGCGCCGGGCTGGTGCTGGCGGGCCTGTGCGCGGACGGCGTCACCGAGGTCTGGGACGTCTTCCACATCGACCGCGGCTACCCGCACTTCGTCGAGAACCTGAACCGCCTGGGCGCGAACATCAAGCGCGTCGCGGGCGAGCCGGACCGGAGCTGAATCAACCGCCCTGCGCGCCCAGTGCGCGCAGGGCG
>NZ_JBSGJD010000171.1:0-21400 GCF_053605405.1 Amycolatopsis sp. NPDC003861 | reverse complement strand
CGAGGGCCTGGTGGCCCGCACGCTCGGCGGCACGCACCGGCTGCCGTGGGCGCAGACGCGCACCCGGCTCCGCACCACCCGGCGGATGGGCCGCGACGGCGTCACGCTCGAAATCGAGCACGAAGAGCAGCTGTACGTCTTCGGGTGGCTCGACCTGGGCGAGGACCCGCGGGACGTCCTGGACGTCCTCAGCACGCTGCGCAGCTAGCGGCAGGTGTAGTAGAGGCCCTCGCGGTACTGGACGAAGTCGCAGGTCGTGGGGGCCGCCTGCGCACCGCGGTAGACCAGCAGGCCGAGCAGCGCGACGACGATGATCCCGATGCCGATCGCCTGCCACCGCGCCTGCTTGACCTGCGGCGCGTAGAGCAGCGCGACGGTGACCAGCGCGCCGGTCACCAGGCCGCCGAGGTGCCCGAAGATCGAGATGCCCGGGATGCCGAAGGTGATGAACGCGTTCAGCGCGAGCGTGATGATCAGGCCCGTGGGGTTCAGGCGCAGCTTCACCACCGTGACGCCGTACGCGCCCATCAGGCCGAACAGCGCGCCGGACGCGCCCGCCGTGCCCGGGAAGCCGGCCGGGTCGCCGAACAGCAGCACCGCCGTGGACGCGCCGAGCATGGAGACGAAGTAGAGCGCGAGGTAGCGGCCGCGGCCGGTCACCTGCTCGAGCGACCGGCCCATCATCCACAGCGAGAACATGTTGACCGCGATGTGGATCGGCCCGTAGTGCAGGAACCCGTTGGTCAGGACGCGCCACCACTCGCCGTGGCCCATGGTCGCGTCGCCGTAGAGGGCGCCGTGCTGGAAGAGCGCCGACAGGTCGTTGTCGTCGAGGCTCTTCGCCTGGACCACCGTGGCCAGGAAGACCAGGACGTTCACCGCGAGGATGACCTGGGTGACGAGCACCGACTGGGAGAGCCGCGCGCCGAAGACGGTGCGCTGGCCGAACCCGGCCTCCTGGTAGCCGCGGTGCTGACGGCGCTGCTGCTGGCTGCCGGCGTGGACGCAGTCGGTGCACTGGAAGCCGACGGGGGCTTCGCGGAGGCAATCCGGGCACGCCGGACGCCCGCACCGGGAACAGCTCAGTCCGGTCGGGCGGTTGGGGTGCCACCAGCACCCGGGCAGCGCGGCTTGTTCGGCGGCGGGGTTCGGCGGTTGGTTCACGATGTCACCAACCTACCGAAACCACGCTGGGGAAGCCGTCAGTGCTCGATGCTGACCTTTTCGATCACGATGTCGGTCAGCGGCCGGTCCGCCGGACCCGTCGCGGTGCGGGCGATCGCGTCGACGACGTTGCGCGACTCCTGGTCGGCCACCTCGCCGAAGATCGTGTGGCGGAAGTTCAGGTGGGTGGTCGGCGCGACGGTGATGAAGAACTGCGAGCCGTTCGTGCCGGGCCCGGCGTTGGCCATGGCCAGCAGGTACGGCTTGCTGAACTGCAGCTCCGGGTGGAATTCGTCGCCGAACTTGTAGCCGGGGCCGCCGCGGCCGGTGCCGGTCGGGTCGCCGCCCTGCAGCATGAAGCCGTCGATCACCCGGTGGAAGATCGAACCGTCGTAGAAGGGCCCGGAGTTCGTGCCCGCCGCGTTGGGCTGGGTGTACTCCTTGGTGCCTTCCGCCAGCCCGACGAAGTTCGCGACCGTCTTCGGCGCGTGGTCGGGGAGCAGGTTGAGGTGGATGTCACCCTGGTTGGTGTGCAGCGTAGCTTTCACGGAAGCCATCGTGCCATCTGCGGGCGGGCGGCGCGGAAAAGGGGCACGATAGGTTACGGGTAACAGAGCAGTGTCAAAACGAATGATGAGGTGAAGCCCATGTCCCGGGCGACAGCCCAGGCCGTCGAGACCGCCGACAAACTCGTCACCGAGGGTGTCAAGCAGGGGCGGCGCGCGCAGAAGAAGCTCGCGAAGAAGACGGAACTGACCCGCAAGGAGCTCAAGAAGAGCTCGAAGGCCGCTCGCCAGGAGGCGCTCGCGCGTCTGTCCGAGCTGCGCAAGCCGGGTCGCAAGGCGAAGAAGGCCGCCATCAAGGCCGCGAAGGCGGCCGGCGAGTCGAAGCGCCGCGGCAAGAAGGACTTCAAGGCGGCGAAGAAGGACTTCTACGCCGCTCTGTCCGAGGCCAAGTCGGCCGCCAAGGGCACCCGCAGCCGCCGCAAGTGGCCGTGGTTGCTGGGCCTGGTCGTGGTCGGCGCCGGTGCCGCCTACGCCCTCCGCTCGAAGCAGGAGCCGCCGGTCGCGCCCGCGCCGCCGAAGGCCACCCCGCCTGCGCCGAAGCCCGCCGAAGCGGCGAAGCCGGCCCCGCAGGCGAACGGCAAGGCGCCGTCCGCGGCGCCCGCCGAAAAGAAGAACTGAGCACGACGCGAAGAGGCCCCCGGGGGTGCAGCCGGGGGCCTCTTCAGTCGTGCCTGGGAACCGATCAGACGGCAGCGGCGTGCTTGTCGATCAGCTGGCCGAGACGCGGCAGCGCCTCCTCGACGTTCTTCTTGCCGTTCGGGCGCAGCTTCGAGTAGACCTTCTTGATGCTGTCGCGGCTGCTCTTCTCCGCGCGCGAGTCGGTGACGCTCAGCAGCGCGTCGGAAGCCTCGTCCGAGCGGCTGGTCAGGTAGGCGCCGAAGTCGTTGCCGCCCTTGGCGCGGTAGTCGCCGTAGAACGGCTCGAGCGCGGTGGCGAAGTCCGGCAGCAGCGTGTCGACGGCCGAGGGGATGATGCCCGGCTTGATCTTCTTGACCGCGGCGAAGCCGGTCTTGACGACGGCACCCGAAACGCCGCCCTTGTCCGAGACCTCGGCGTCCACGAGGGTCTCGAAGTCGGAAACGACAGCCGGGCGACGGCTGGAGTCGAGCAGGATTTCCTTGAGGGTGTCAGCCACGAATCTTGTCCTTTGTCCTTGCAGAGTTGGTGCCCCGCCCCGGGGTGGGGGTCCCCGGTGGCTGCGGTGCGCGAGTCCACGAAGCCTGCGCGTGACGCACAGGGTAATACAAGATCAACATCACTCACCCGTGTGGAGGTCGCTACCTAGAGCTTCAGGGCAGCGATAGCCTTCTTGACCACTGTGCGTGCCTTGACGCTCTGCTTCTGGTTGGTCGACGCGATGACCGCCACGGACCCCTTCGCGACCGCGTAGACGGCGCCGTCGTCGGAGGACAAATAGCCCCCCTTCCAGCCGGACGGGTCGCTCGCCGGGTTGGACGAGTCGAGCGGCGCCGCCTTGTTGACCAGCGCCGTCGCCGTCTTCGCGTCCCCGACGTACACCCGGACGGTGAGCTGGACCTTCCCGTCCGGGCGATAGAAGAAACACGCCGGGTGCGGCTGGTCGGCGGACACGCGCACCTTCGAGACGTGCTGGCCGTTCGACTCGGCCACGAACTCGCTGCCGAGGTACGGGCAGTCCTCCGTCGCGCCCGGCTCGGGGTCCGGGGGCAGGCCGCCGGCGTTGCTCGAGTTCGCGGCCGCCGTCGGCGTGCTGGGCGTCGCGGTGCCGGTCACGATGGTGGCGCTGCAGCCGGCCAGCAGGGCCACGGCGGGCGCGAGAAGTACGAGTCGTCGCATAGCGCCGACAGTCAACCACGAAGCATGTGTGAAAACCGCTGGCTGACGACGGCCTGACGCCCGGCCGTGCGACGATGGCCCGGTGCTCACCCCGGAGCAGTACCTCGGCGCGATGGCCGAGCGCATCCAGCGGGCCGGCGGCCGGCTGAACACCGTGCAGATCGGCCCGGCCACGGCCGTCGTCGGGCTGTTCACCGAGTCGGTGATGCTCTCGACGATGAACTACTGCGTGGTCGCCGCGGCCGTTCCCGAAGTCAGCGCGGCCGCGCTGTACGACTTCACCGGCCGCGCCACCCAGCACGCCCGCGCGAACCTGGTCGGCACCATGGGCTGGACGGCGGCGTCCGTCGTCATCGCCGGGCTGGTCGGCGGCCGCGTGTACCCGGACGCCGCGCAGGCCGCGTCGGCGAAGTCGGGCAACCAGTTCGGCGGCGAGACGCGGATGGTCGCGGTGGACCTCTCGGCCGGGCAGATGTACGCGTTCGTCGGCGGTAAGTTCTGGGGCGCCGCGGTGCAGGGTTCGGTCAACGCCAAGCTGACGTACTGCTTCCCGCAGCCCGCCGAGGTCTACCAGCAGCTGCAGTGGCAGCAGGCCCAGCAGCAACCGCAGCACCCGATGCCTCCGCCGGCACCGCAGGTGCCGCCTCCGCCGTACGCCGGCCCGGCCGGTCCGCAGCCGCCGGTCTACCCACCGCCGGGGCACGCTCCCCAGCAGGGTCCGTACGGTTACTGACATGGTGCAGTTGCGCGGCTGGCCGTCGTTCCCCGACGAACTCCCCGGGTTCACGCCGGAAACGGCGCCACCGGACCCGCAGGCGTTGTTCCTCGAGTGGCTGACCGAAGCCGGCGAGCACGTGCTGGCGCCGCACGCCGTCACGCTGTCCACTGTGGATGCCGACGGCGCGCCGGACGCCCGCGTGGTCATCCTCAAGGACGTCGGCCCCGGCGGCTGGGCGGTCGCGACCAGCTCGGAAAGCCCGAAGGGCCGGCAGCTGAGCAAGGACCCGCGCGCGGCGTTGACGTTCTTCTGGCCCGGCCGCGGCCGCCAGGTCCGGCTGCGCGGCCCGGTCTCCCCCGCCGCGCCCGAGGTGTCCGCGGCGGACTTCCTGGCCCGGCCGCCGGCGTCCCGCGTCGAGGCGTTCATCGGGCACCAGTCGCAGGTGCTGCCCGACCCGGCGGACCTCGACGCGGCGGCCGCCGAGGCCGAACGCTGGGTCGAGGAGCACCCGGGCGTGGCCCCGGAGACCTGGACGCGGTACCTGGTGGACCCGGACGAGGTCGAGTTCTGGCAGGCCAGCCACGACCGCCGGCACGTGCGGCTGCGGTACCGGAAGTCCGGCGGCGGCTGGGTCCGCGAGCGTCTCTGGCCTTGACGGGCCGGACGCGGCGGCGTAGGGAGGAATCCGACAAAACGGAGGTTCCGATGCGCCGGACCGTCGTCCTCGCCACCACCGCCGCCCTGTCCGCCGGGTTGCTGTCCGGCGCTTCCGCGGGGGAAGTAGCCCCACCGCGGCACCCCGCCGTCTTCGAGACGGTGTTCGCGTCGCCGCTCGGCCTGGAGGGCCTGACCACCGACGGGCGGGGCAACCTCTACACGCCGGCGCGCGGCGCCGATCCCTGCCCGGTCCTTCGGGTCGCCGCGGCCGGCGGTCCCGCGGCCGTCGTCGGCACGATCCCGGGGCCGTGCAACCCCGCCGGGCTCGCGTTCGACCGCCGTGGCCGGCTGTACGTGGCGAACGGCGACACCGTGGTGTCGTTCGTGCCGGACGCGGCGAACCCGCCGTCCGCGACGGTGTTCACCGCGGGTGTCCCCGGCGCGAACGGCCTGGCCTTCGACGCCTCGGGCGCGCTGTGGATCTCCGACGGCGGCACCGGGCAGGGCCGGGTCTGGCGCGCGGGCGCGGACGGCGTGGCCGCCGAGCAGTTCCGGGTGCAGCCGATGGTCAGCGACGTCCTCGCCGGCGGGATCGGCCGGGACGTGCGCGGCCTGCCGCCGGGAACGGTGACGATCACGCCGAACGGCCGCACGGCGGCGGACACCGCGGGCTCGCAGCACATCGTCGCGAACGGCCTGGCCTTCACCGCGGACGGCACGCTGCTGGTCGCGGACACGGCCCGGGGCGCGCTCTGGCGCGTGCCGATGGACCGCACGGGCCGCCCGCGCGCCGCGACCGGCTGCGACGTCGCTTTTCCGCCGAACACGTTGTGCCTGGACCACGTCGACGTGCAGCACCCGTACCTCGAAGGCGCCGACGGGATCGTCCTCGACCGCGCAGGCGGCGTCTGGACGGCGGTGAACGAGCGCAACGCGATCGTCCTGGCCCGCCGCGACGGCCGCGTGGTGGAGTACTTCCGCAACCCGGCCGACGCGACGTCGAAGCTGCGCAACGGCGGGCCGCTGGAGTTCCCGACCAGTCCGGTGCTGCTGCCGGACGGCCGCCTGTGCGTCACGCAGTCCGACGGCAACCGCCGCGACAACGCCCCGAACACCGCGGGCGAGGCCGCTCCCGCGGGTGCGGTGCGGGCGAAGGTCTCCTGCGTCAAGCCCTGATCGGGGGTATGCGGGTTCCGCGCCGGTGTGCGCATGATGCAGGCATGCGCTCGAAGATGCTGACCGCCGGGCTGGTCCTGGCGCTGACCGCCGCACTCGGGGGTGTGGCCGCGGCCGACGCGCGTCCTGGGGGACGACCGAAGCTGACGGATCCGCACCCGTGCCCGGGCCAGCCGGGTTTCACGTGCTCGACCCTGACCGTCCCGCTCGACCGCACCGGCCGCGTGCCGGGCACGCTCGACCTGTCCGTGGCGACCGCGGACAACGCGGACGCGCCCAAGGGCGTCCTGCTGTTCCTCACCGGCGGCCCCGGTCAGGGCGGCGTCGGGACCATCACGCGGATCGCCCGGCAGCGGCTGCCGGAAGTCGCGCGGGACTACCGGATCGTCATGCTCGACCAGCGCGGCACCGGGCCGTCGGGCGCGCTGCGGTGTCCCGGCCTGCAGGCGGAGATGGGCAGTTCGGACATCGCGACGCCGTCGGCCGGCGCGGTGCAGGAGTGCGCGCGCATCCTCGGCGACACGGCACCGCTGTATTCGACCGACCAGAGCGTGGCGGACTTCGACCAGCTCCGGCAGGCACTGGGCGTGCCGAAGCTGGTCGTCGACGGCGTCTCGTACGGCTCGTTCACGGCGGCGCGGTACGCGATCGCGCACCCGGACCGCGTCAGCAAGGTCATCCTCGATTCGGTGCTGCCACACCACACTTCCGCCTCGGCGTCGCTGTACCTGACGGGCCTGACGGCGGAGGCACGCGTGCTGCGCGAGGCGTGCGCGGTGGCCCCGGCCTGCGGCTACGACCCGGCCGAGGACCTGGCGTGGGTAGTCCGCCACCGAAGCACGGCGGACGGGGTAAGGATCTTCGACACGGTGGTGTCGTACGAGTTCGCGGACCCGTCCTACCGCAACCCCGCGGCGGGCGACCTCATCGGCGCCCTGCACGAAGCCCGCGGCGGCCACGCGGAGCGCTTGGACGGCCTGCTGGAGGCGTACAAGTCCGGCGGCGACGACCCGGCGGCGTTCAGCGCGGGCCTCCACGCGGCGACGCTGTGCGCGGACGGCCGCTTCCCGTGGGGCTCGGCGGCGACCCCGCTCGCGCTCCGCCGTCCGTTGCTGTCACTGGCTTCCCACGCGCTCCCGGAGTCGGCGACCTGGCCGTACACGACCGGAGTGGCGACGCAGCAGGGGTTCATCCAGAGCTGCCTGCCGTGGCCGGCGGAACACCCGGGCTCGAACCCGGCTTCGCGGCTCCCGAACGTCCCGGTCCTGCTGCTCAACGGCGACCGCGACCTGTCGACGCCGTTGGAGTGGGCGCGCGAGGAAGCGGCCCAGGCCCCGAACGGCCGCCTGGTGATCGTGCCGGGCGAGTCGCATTCGATCCAGAACCGCGAGCGCGGCCACGCGGGGAGGGACGCGGTGCTCAGCTTCCTGCGGTCCACGTGACCGGCAGCTCGTGGACGCCGTAGATGTTCATGTCCGTGCGCAGCTTCACCTCCTCGGCCGGGACAGCCAGCGCCAACGTCGGGAAGCGGCGCAGCAATCCTTCGAAGCCCGCGCGCATCTCGATGCGGGCCAGCTGCTGGCCGAGGCACTGGTGCACGCCGTGGCCGAAGGAGAGGAGGCCGCGGGCGTTGCGGTGGATGTCGAGCGTGTCCGGGTTCTCGAAGCGGCGGGGGTCGTGGTTGGCGGCCAGGAGCGAGACCACGACCGTCGAGCCCTTGGTGATCGTTTCGCCGCCCAGCTCGAGGTCCTCGGTGGCGTAGCGGAAGAAGATGTCGGCCACCGACAGGTAGCGCAGCAGTTCCTCCACGGCGCCGGGCAGCAGGTCCGCGTCGGCGCTCAGTTCGGCGCGCTGCCCGGGGTGTTCCAGCAGCGCGAACGTGCCCAGGGACAGCATGTTGGCCGTCGTTTCGTGGCCCGCGAGGAGCAGCAGGAAGGCCGCGCCCGTCAGCTCTTCGATGGTCAGGTCGTCGTGGCGGGCCAGATCCGACAGGATGTCCTCGCCCGGCTCCGCGCGCTTGCTCGTGACCAGCTCGGAGAGGTAGGTGTTCAGCGCGATGTACGCGCCCATCTTCTCCTCGAGCGTCTGCTCCCGGAGCATGAACTGCGCGGAGTTGGCCTGGAACGTCTCCCGGTCCGCGTAGGGCACGCCGAGCAGTTCGCAGATCACCAGCGACGGCACCGGGAGTGCGAACTCCTTGACCAGGTCGACCGGCGGGGCCAGCTTCGCCAGGTGGTCCAGCTGGCGCTCGACGACGTCGGCGATGTGCTCCTCCAGCTGCTTCATCCGCTTGACGGTGAAGGCGCCGGTGAGCTTGCGGCGCAGCCGGCTGTGGTCCGGCGGGTCCATCGCGATGAACATGCCCGGCAGCTGCGGCGACGGCTCGGTGGCGGCGGGCATGCCCGTCTCGTACGGCACGTGGATGACGTCGAGGTCCAGCCGGGAGCTGAACCGCGTGTCGGCCATCATCTGCCGGACCTCTTCGTAGCCGGTGACGAGCCAGCCCTCGTGCCCGTCGGGGAACACCAGCGGGCTGACCGGGCGAGTGTCGCGCAGCCGGGTGAGCGCGCTCGGCGGGTCGAAGGGTCCCGCGTCGCGGTCCATGGGGAGTCCGTGCTGGCTCATCGGGTTTCCTTTCGTGGCGTGTGCCGATGACGATCGCCGAGTGGGCTGACACGGGCCTGACACGCTTCGGACACCGCCGTTCGTGGCAAGATCGGCCGGGTGCAGATCGGGATCCTGGGGCCCTTCGAAGTGCGCACGGACGACGGCGTGCTCGCCGAGGTGCCGGGCGCCCGCCTGCGGGGACTGCTGGTCGCCCTCGCGCTCGAGCCGGGCCAGGTGGTCCCGAAGGCGACGCTCGTCGATTGGATCTGGGGCGAGCAGCCGCCCGCCGAGGCGCCGAACGCGTTGCAGCGCCTGGTTTCCCGGCTGCGGAAGGCGCTGCCGGAGGGGGCGGTCGACAGCAGGCCGACCGGCTACCGGCTGGTGGTGGCCCCGGACGATGTCGACGCCGTGCGGTTCGAACGGCTCGTCGGCCAAGCCCACACGGACCCGCGGCGGCTGCGCGAGGCACTCGCCCTCTGGCGCGGTCCGGCCATGCAGGACGTCGAGCTGCCGGAAAGCGCGGCCTTCGGCGCCGCCGTCACCCGGCTCGAAGGGCTGCGCCTAGCCGCACTGGAGGACCGGTTCGACGGCGAGGCCGGCCCGGAGCTCGTCACCGAGCTGACCGACCTGGTGGCCGCGAACCCGATGCGGGAACGGCTGGTCGCCGCGTTGATGCGGGCCCTCGTCGCGAGCGGCCGCGACAGCGAGGCGCTGCTCGCGTACGAGCGCACGCGGGAGACCCTGGCCGACTCCCTCGGCGTCGACCCGTCGCCGGAGCTGTCCGAGGTGCATGTCGCCCTGCTGCGCGGCGAGCTCGGCCGTCGGGAAGAGAGCCCGAAGACGAACCTGCGGGCCGAGCTGACCAGCTACGTCGGCAAGGACGCCGACATCGCCGCGGTCCGCGAGCTCGTCGCCGAACACCGGCTCACCACCCTGATCGGGCCGGGCGGTTCCGGGAAGACCAGGCAGGCCACGGAAACCGCCCGCACGCTGCTCGGCGACCTGCCGGACGGCGCGTGGCTGGTCGAGCTGGCGGGGATCGGCACCGGCGACGACGTCGCCCAGGCGACGCTCGGCGCGCTCAAGCTGCGGGACGCACTCGTCGGCGAGGCACCGGACGCCGAGCCGACGGACCGGGTCATCGCGGCCCTGCGCGAGCGTTCGATGCTGCTGATCCTGGACAACTGCGAGCACGTCATCGAGGCCGCGGCGGCGTTCGCGCACCGGGTGCTCGGCGAGTGCCGCCGGCTGCGGATCCTCGCGACGAGCCGCGAGCCGCTCGGCATCACCGGGGAGGCGTTGTGGCAGGTCGCGCCCCTGGTCCTGCCCGCGGAGGACGCGGATCCCGCCGAAATCGAGGCCGCCCCGGCCGTCCGGCTGCTGCGGGACCGGGCCGGCGCGGTGCGCAAGGACCTCACGGCGGACGCCCGGACGCTGGCCCGCGTCTGCCGCGCGCTGGACGGGATGCCGCTGGCCATCGAACTCGCCGCGGCCCGCCTGCGCACGATGTCGCTCGACCAGCTCGCGCACCGGCTCGACGACCGGTTCCGCCTGCTGACCGGCGGCAGCCGGACGGCGCTGCCGCGGCACCGGACTTTGCGCGCGGTGATCGACTGGAGCTGGGAGCTGCTTTCCGACGCCGAACGCGTCGTGCTGCGCCGGCTCTCGGTGTTCTCCGGCGGCGCGAGCCTGGAGGCGGCCGAGCGGGTCTGCGGTGACGACGACGTCCTGGACCTGCTGACCGCGCTGACCGAGAAGTCGCTGGTGGTCGTGGTCGGCGAGCGCTACCGGATGCTCGGCACGATCAAGGAGTACGCCGGGCAGCGGCTCGCGGAGGCGGGCGAGACGGACGTCGCCCGGCGCGCCCACCTCGCGTACTTCACGGAACTCGCCGAGACAGCGGAGCCACACCTGCGCCGCGCCGAGCAGCTGACGTGGCTCGCCACGCTCGAGGCCGAGCACGAGAACATCACCGCGGCGATGCGCGGCGCCCTCGCGGCGGGCGAGGCGGCCGAAGCGATGCGGCTCGCGGCGACGGCGGGCTGGTACTGGTGGCTGGCCGGGCACCGGGCAGAGGGCAACGAGCTGGTCATGGCGGCCACGGCCGTGCCCGGCGAGGTGCCGGCCGAGATCCGCGGCCTGGTCTTCACGTTCGTCGTCCAGTTCGTGACGTCCGGGCAGCAAAGCGACGAGTACCGGGCGGAGGACTGGATCCGCAGGGCGTACGAGATCAGCCTGAAGGTCGAAAACCCGCCGCTGGCCTTGCGGTTCGCCGCCGCGCTGGAGCGCCTGCTGCACGGACCGGACGCGGCGCTGACGGCGTTCGAGCCGCTGCTCACCGACGAGGACCCGTGGGTGCGCGCGGTGGCCCGGCTGCAGCTGGGCAAGATGCGCGTCCAGTTCGGGCACGGTGACCGGGAAGCGGACACGCTGCTCGAGACGGCCGTCGCCGAGTTCCGCGCGCTCGGCGAACGGTGGGGCACCTCGTTCGCGCTGACAGAGCTGGCGGACCGCATCACCGTGCGCGGCGAGTTCGCGGAGGCGTGTGAGTACTACGAGCAGGCCATCGACGTGGTGACCGAGGTCGGCGCCATCGAGGACGTCGTGCGGATGCGGGCGCGGCAGGCCCAGCTGTACTGGCTGCTGGGCGACGAAAAGGCGAGCGCCGCCGCACTGGCCGAGGCCCAGCGGCGCGCGGAGGGAGTGGCCTGGCCGAACGCGCAGGCCGAGCTCGCCCTGGCCAAGGCGGAACTAGCGCGCTGGAGCGGCGACACCGGACAAGCGCGTCGCCAGCTCGACGTCGCCAAGACGATGTTGGGCGACGACGCCGAGCGCGCGATCGCCCGGGCGGTGGCCGAGGACCTGCTCGGGTACCTCGCCGAGGACGTCGGCGAATCCCGGGCGCACCGGGCGGCGGCGTTCGAAGCGGCGACCCGGACGGGACACCCGCTGATGATCGCGCGGGCCCTCGTCGGAATCGCGGACCTGGCCCTGCGCACCGGCGAGGACGAGCAAGCCGCGCGATTGCTGGGAGCGAGCGCGGGAGTCCGGGGCCTGCCGGACCGCTCGCACCCGGACGTGGCCCGGATCGAGGAGACCGCCCGGCGTCGCCTCGGTGACGAGGGGTTCACCGAGGCGACGCGGGCGGGGGCGGAAGCGAGCTGGCCGGAGCTGGCCGCGGTCACGCTCGCTTCTTGAAGGTCGACGACGCCCACAGGTAGCCGACGACGGCGATCCCGGCGCACCAGCCGAGCGCGGCGAGCAGGGTGCCGGTGGCCGGCGTCCCGTTGAGCAGGCCCCGCAGGGTTTCGATGATCGGCGTGAAGGGCTGGTATTCGGCGAACTGCTTGAGGCCGGGGCCCATCTTTTCGGCGGGCACGATGGCGCTGCTGAAGAACGGGAGCATGACCAGCGGCACCGAAGCCAGGCCCGCCGTTTCCGGCGATTTCGCCGCCAGGCCCAGCGCGATCGTGAGCCAGCCGGTTGCGAAGCCGAGCAGCACGACGACGCCGAACGCGCCGAGCCAGTCGAGAACGCCCGCGGCCGGGCGGAAACCGAGCAGGAAGGCGACGCCGAGGAGGGCCGCGATGGCGATCAGGTTGGTCAGCACGCTGGCGACGACGTGGCCGGTGAGCACCGCGCCGCGCGAGACGTCCATGACCTTGAAGCGGTTGATGATGCCCTTGGTCATGTCGGAGTTCACCGCGGTGGCGGTGGCTCCCAGCCCGTAACAGACGGCGAGCAGCATCAGCCCGGGCGTCGCGTAGTCGACATAGTTGACGCCGACGCTGAAGGCGTCGCCGAACATGTAGACGAACATCAGCATGACGACGACCGGCATCAGGATCGCGTTGAACACCGACATCGGGTTCCGGGCGATGTGCTTGAAGTTGCGGCGCAGCATGACGATCGAGTGGGCGTTCATCGCGCGGGAACCTCCGTGGCGTGGCCCGTCAGGGCGAGGAAGACGTCGTCGAGATCGGGCGCGTGGACGGACAGTTCTCCGGCGCTGAGCGCGTATTCGTCGAGTCTGTCCAAAAGGGACCGAAGGGATTTCGTGCCGCCGTCGCTGGGAACGCGCAGAGCCAGGGCTTCGTCGTCGCGGGTGGCGTCGGTCAGGACGCGCGCGGCCGCGTCGAGCTCGGCCGGGGTGGTGAACCGGAGCCGGACGTGGGTACCGGAAATCCGGCGCTTCAGCTCGTCGGCGGTCCCCTGGGCGACGAGCCGGCCCTGGTCGAGCACGGCGATGCGGTCGGCGAGCTGGTCGGCCTCTTCGAGGTACTGGGTGGTGAGGAAGATGGTGACGCCGTCGGCGACGAGGTCGCGGATGATGGTCCACATGGTCCGGCGGCTGCGCGGGTCCAGGCCGGTCGTCGGCTCGTCGAGGAAGATGATCCGCGGGCGGCCGACGAGCGTCATGGCGAGGTCGAGCTTCCGGCGCATGCCCCCGGAGTAGGTCGACGCGGGTTTGCGCGCCGCCTCGGTGAGTTCGAAGCGCTCGAGCAGTTCGCTGACGGTCCGCTTGCCGGCGCCTCGGCTGAGGTCGACCATCAGCTGCAGGTTCTCCTGCCCGGTGAGCAGCTCGTCGACGGCGGCGAACTGCCCGGTGACGCCGATCGCGCCCCGCACGGCCTTGGCCTCGGTGGCCAGGTCGTGCCCGGCGACGCGGGCGGTGCCACCGTCGGCCTTCGCGAGCGTGGTGAGGACGTTGACGGTCGTCGTCTTGCCGGCGCCGTTCGGGCCGAGCAGGGCGAAGATGCTCCCGGCCTCGACTTCGAGGTCCACGCCGTCGAGGACGGTTTTGTCTTGGTAGGCCTTCCGCAGTCCGGAGGCCGTGATCGCCAGGTCTGTCATGGGAACCACGGTCGGGGAGCGGCCTGACACGGACCTGATCCGGACCTGACACGGGGATTTTCCGGCCAAACCGGGCAAAGATCCGTTAGCCTGCCCAGACTAGTTGATCTTCAGCCAAAAGGAGCAACATGTCGATCAAACGTGCCGCAAGCACCCTGCTGGCGGCCGGTGCGCTGGCAGCCGCCGGCAGCATCGCCCTGGCCGCCCCGGCGAGCGCCGAACCGTGCGGTTGGCAGGGTGACGGCACCCAGAACTACAACCACTGCGGCAGCACGACGGTGATGCTGACGGTCGAGCACGTCTTCGGCTCCGACGACCACTTCTGCGCCCGTCCGGGCATGAACAACATCAACGCGGGCAACTCGCCGTACAACACGTGGCGGACGACGTTCGCGTATTACAACAACGGGCCGACCAACTGCGCCTACGGCTGGTACCGGTAGTTCTTTCCATGACGAAGGCCAGGTCCGGCTGGACCTGGCCTTCGTCCGGGTGGAGCTGAGGGGAATCGAACCCCTGACCCCCGCCTTGCAAAGGCGGTGCTCTACCAATTGAGCTACAGCCCCGGACGCGGGCAGCGCGTGCCCGCGGGGAAGATCAGTTGTGGGAAGCGCCGGCCGGCTTGGCCGGGGTGGTGCCGTTGGTGGAGGGCACCGGCGCGGTCGCCTCACGCCAGAGGTCGGCTTCGGCCTTGGCCGCCTTGTTGCGCTTGACGACGAACAGGACGCCGCCCGCGATGACGGCGAGTGCCAGCAGCTTCTTCACCGAAGCCCCCTTCTCAGCTTGCTTCCCTTACCCCGCGATGTTACTGCACCGGCTCGGGACGGGTGTCAGGCAGCCAGTGGTTCCACGTGGAACCACTGGTAACGCACGTCACACGCCGCAGGAAATACCGGCTCGGGTGGTCTTGTTGTAAGGATTGGTCGGTGTGCCCACCGTGTCCCCCGGGCCTCACTCATCGCCTTCGCGGAGTTCCGTACGGCTGGAGCCGCGATGCGCCACTCGCCGAGAGGCGACCGTGCGGCGCGCCGACCGTGACCGCTCAGCCCTGCCGGACTTCTCTTCCCGGCAGGGCTGACCTGTGTGGTGACCCGGCTCCGGGGAGCCGGGTCACCGTCAGGGCGGACGACGACGTGATTCCTTGTCGCCCCGAAGCAGCCGAAGCAGTGCGACCGCGTGTTTGCGGCCGGCCTCATCCGCTCGTAACGACCAGATGACCACGATCAACTGTGTCACGTACCGGAGTACGACCACCGCTGCCGCCGCCGTTGCTCCAACAACACCACTGAACTGCACGACTTCGACCGCCGTCACCGTGACTCCTTTCTCGGAGTTCCGGTGGTTTTTACGGGGGCCGGGCGGGATCCCCTCGGATCCCACCCGGCCCCCTTCCCCCACTGGAGTCACGGGAGCGCGAATTCGCGCAGCGCTATGGAGTTGTTTCGGCATCTCGAGTGTACGGGATTTCGGCCGGTTGCTTGCCGGACGCGGTTCAGGCGCCGTTGATCCGCTCGACGAGCTCGGCCCGGTACTCCTGCGCCGCCCGGAACTCCGGCTCGTCGCCGGTCGCCCGCTTCAAGGCGCCTTCCAGGATCTTCAGTCCCTGCCGTTCGTCGCCGCGCGCGTCCGCTTGCCTGGTGGCGTTTTCCATGGCTTTGGCGAGCTTGGTCTGCGCCTCGGGTTCCTCGGTGGCCTTGTTGATCCGGATCCAGTTGCCACCCGGGTCGACGACGGTGAACCCGGTGTACCGGTCGTTGCGCAGCCGCGGCCGGGTCATCCGCGGGATGCCGGAGACGAGCAGTTTTCCGTGCACGGACCGCATCCCCGCCGCAAAGGCCTCGAACAGCTCGCTGGTGTCTTCCACGATGACCAGGCAGGTGCTGTACGACTGCGCGGGGTCGTAGCCGTCCATTCCGAAGAAGTGCAGGTTGAGGTCTTCCCTCCGCACCGCGACGTGCGGGTTCGGCCGCGTCTGGCGATAGGTGATCTCGAAGCCGAGCATCTCGTAGAAGGAGGCGATCTCGTCGATGGACGGGCAGGGCAGGAGCGGAATGGTCAGTTCGTTCGCCATTGCCCGAAGCTAAGCCCGGACCTGCCGAAACGACACCGAGCTATTTGCTGGTGCGAACAGCGCGGGTGGCTCTCCCAGTGCCTGGATCACCAGGGTCTCCCGGCCGGTGCCGGAAGCCGGTCAACTGATCCCATGTCGGAAACCCAGTTCACCACTCACGCGGACCTTTTCGATCTGACGGGCAAGCACGCCCTCGTCACCGGCGGTACCAGGGGCATCGGGCTGATGATCGCGCGCGGCCTGCTGCAGGCGGGCGCCCGCGTCGTCATCAGCTCACGCAACGCGGACGCGTGCGCGGAGGCACAGCAGGCGCTGTCCGAATTCGGCGACGTCCGAGCGATCCCCGCCGACCTGTCCACCTACGACGAGTGCCGGCGGCTCGCCGATCTCGTCGAGGCCGGCTCGGAACGCCTGGACATCCTCGTCAACAACGCGGGAGCGATGCGGCGCGAGCCGCTGGAGACGTTCCCGGCCGAGGCTTGGGACACCGTCGTCGACCTCAACCTCAAGGCGCCGTTCTGGCTGGTGCAGGCCCTGCTCCCGGCGCTTCGCAAGGCGGGCACCGCCGATGATCCCGCGCGAGTCGTCAACATCGGCAGCATCGCCGCGATCCACGTCGCCGAGGCGCCGAATTATTCGTACGCCAGCAGCAAAGCGGGGCTCCACCAGCTCACCCGGGTATTGGCCAGGGAACTGGGCCCCCAGCACATCACGGTGAACGCGGTGGCCCCGGGACCGTTCCCGTCGCAGATGATGGCGTCCACGCTCGATGCCATCGGCGACCGGATCGCGGCGAAGGCGCCGCTGCGCCGGCTCGGCCGTGACGACGACATGGCCGGGATCGCCGTGTTCCTCGCCGGCCGGGCCGGGGCCTACCTCACGGGCACTGTCATCCCGGTCGACGGCGGTATCGCCACGACCGCAACGGGTACGTAGGCATCGGGGGGTACCGGCAGAACCTCCCTCCGCCGGCGAACGGGGCTTACGGTGACGAGGTGGCCACGATCGATCTGCGCACCGAGATCAAGGAGTTCCTGACCTCGCGCCGCGCCCGGATCACGCCCGGGCAAGCCGGACTGCCCGCGTACGGCGGCAACCGCCGGGTCGAAGGTCTGCGGCGCGAAGAGGTGGCTCTGCTGGCGGGGGTCTCGGTCGATTATTACGTGCGCATGGAGCGCGGCGGCCTCGCCGGCGCCTCCGACGGCGTGCTCGACGCGTTGGCATCCGCGTTGCAGCTCGACGAGGCCGAGCGCGATCACCTGTTTCACCTCGCGCGGCAGTCCGGCGTTCCCCGTCGCTCCCCCGCGACGGTGCGGCCGGCGTTGCAGCAGGTGCTCGACGCCATCACCGACGCGCCGGCGTGGATCTGCAACGGCCGTTACGACGTCCTGGCGCTGAACCACCTCGCCCGCGCGCTGTATTCCCCACTTCTGACCGACACGAGACGACCGCCGAACACCGCGCGTTTCGTGTACCTGGATCCCGAAGAGGCAAGGACGTTCTTCGTCGACTACGACCGAATCGCCCGCGATGTAGCCGCGAAGCTCCGCATGGAAGCCGGCCGCAATCCGCACGACGAGGAGCTGATCGCCCTGGTCGGCGAATTGTCGACCCGCAGCGAACTGTTCCGGCGGCGGTGGGCCACCCAGGACGTCCGGCTCCACCGGTCGGGACGCAAGCGCCTGCACCACCCGGTAGTGGGCCGGCTCGACCTGGACGTCGAGTCGCTGGAACTGCCGGCGGAGCCCGGCTTGCTCCTGAACGTCTACACCGCCCCCGCCGGCACACCGGCCGCGGACGGCCTGGCCCTGCTGGCATCGTGGGCGGCCGGCCAGGTCAGGAGCAGCAGCCTTCGGGCCGAGTGACCTTTTCGGCCTGGCCGGTTTCCGCGTCGGGGGTGCAACACGTGGCCGGGGTGGCGAGGGCCGCGCTGTCGGTGCCGAAGGTCCGGGAGTCGGCCTTGACGGTGTAGACCTCCCACGGCTCCTGGCCGGGGCCGTGCACCCACACCTTGTCCTGCACGGCGTAGCAGCAGGTGGTGTCGTCTTCGGTCAACGTCTCCAGCCCTTCGCCGGTCAGCCGCTTGCTGGCCTCGCTGACCTGGTCGGTCGACTCGACCTCGACGCCCAGGTGGTCCATGACCGTCGCCTGCCCGGGCTCGCCCTCCAGGAGGACGAGCTTGAGCGCCGGTTCGGCGATGGCGAAGTTGGCGTACCCGGGGCGGAGCTTGGCCGGCTCGGTGCCGAACAGCTTCGAGTAGAAGTCGATCGAGCTTTCGAGGTCTCCGACCCGCAGCGCGAGCTGTACCCGTGACATTGCATCCTCCTTGAATAGACGTTCGTCGAAGCAAGAACCCGACTTAGATTGCCTTCTACTTAGAAGTTCGTCAAGATAGATGCATGCCGAAACAGCTGCCGATCGTCGCGATGGACACCTGCTGCTCGCCGCTCGCCCGTGAACCACTGAACGAGAGCCAGGCCGTCGAGCTGTCCAAGCTGTTCAAGGCGATGGCCGATCCGGTCCGCCTGCGGCTCTTGTCGCTGATCGCCTCCCACGCCGGGGGCGAAGCGTGCGTGTGCGACCTGACCGACGCCTTCGACCTGACCGGCCCGACCATCTCCCACCACCTCAAGGTGCTGCGCGAGTCCGGGTTGATCACCGGCGAACGGCGCGGGACCTGGGTGTACTACCGCGTCCACCCCGAGGTGCTGGCCCGGTTGTCGGCCGTGCTGGTCCCCGGCGACGCGATCGCCCCGGCATGACCGGCACGCACGCCGGGGTGGTCGGCAAGCTGTCCACCCTGGACCGGTTCCTGCCCGCGTGATGTTCGCGCTGGCCTGGCTGCTGCTGCCCGATCTGCCGGAGTACCGGACCGGGTTGATCATCGTCGGCCTGGCCCGCTGCATCGCGATGGTCATCATCTGGAACGACCTCGCGTGCGGTGACCGGGAAGCCGCTGCGGTGCTGGTCGCGCTGAACTCGGTGATCCAGGTGATCGCGTTCGGTCTGCTCGGCTGGTTCTCTCTCTCGGTCCTGCCCGGCCGGCTCGGCCTGCCCCAACTCGTGTACGTGTCCCTGGCGCTACGCCGCCGCTTCACTCCGGCCCCCGTGGAGGTCACCCCGTGAACACCCCCGAAGTCCTGTTCGTCTGCGTCCACAACGCCGGCCGCTCCCAGATGGCCGCCGCGTTGCTCGCCCACCACGCCGGCAGCGCGGTCGACGTCCGCTCGGCCGGCTCCGCACCCGCCGAGAGCATCAACCCCGCCGTGCGCGAGGCGATGGCTGAAATCGGGCTCGACCTCTCCCGCGAGGTCCCCAAGAAGCTGACCACCGACGCGGTGGAAGCCGCCGACGTCGTGATCACCATGGGCTGCGGTGACGCGTGCCCGATCTTCCCCGGCAAGCGCTACCTCGACTGGCAGCTCGACGACCCCGCCGGCCAATCCGTCGAGGACGTCCGGCCAATCCGGGACGAGATCGAACGCCGCGTCCGCGCCCTGCTCGCCGAGCTGGTCCCCGCCACATCCTGAACCTTCCACCGCGCCCATTTATCGTTTATCGTCGATGGACGATGAAGGGGGGGCTGTTGTGCTCGATCGCCACACTGCCGAGACCTACGCGGGCTGGTTCCGCGCGCTGGCCGACCCGACGCGGGTCCAGATTCTCAACCTGCTGGCCGCCACCGGCACTCCGCTGACGGTCGGGCAGATCGTCGAACGGGTCGAGGTCGGCCAGTCCACGGTGTCCGCCCATTTGAAAATCCTCACCGAAGCCCGGTTCGTGCTCGCCGAACCACGCGGCACCGCCCGGCTCTATCAGGTCAATCAGCGCTGCGTGTCCTGCTTCCCGACCGCCGCCGACGTCGTCATGGGCCGCGGAGTCCTGCCGTTCGCCGCCGTCACCTGCGAAATCATTCGATGAATCCCGACCGCGACGCCGTCCGCGACCGCTACGCCGGCGCTGCCCGGCGAGCACTCGACGGCGAAGGAACCGGCCTGCTCACCGGCGACGGAGACGCCGAACGGCTCGGCGCCGTCCACTACGCCGGCGAGGACATCCCTGCCGAAGTGTCCGCAACCAGCCTCGGGTGCGGCAACCCGCTGGCCGTCGCCGACCTGCACCCCGGGGAAACGGTGCTCGACCTCGGCTCGGGCGGAGGGCTCGACGTCCTGCTCTCCGCCCGCCGCGTCGGCCCCACCGGCCGCGCCATCGGCCTGGACATGACCGACGACATGCTCACCCTCGCCCGGCGCCACGCCGGGCGAGCCGACGTCATGAACGCCGAGTTCATCAAGGCCACCATCGAACGCGTCCCGCTGCCGGACGCCTCAGTCGACGTCGTCATCTCCAACTGCGTCATCGCGCTGTCGTCCGACAAGCCGGCCGTGTTCGCCGAGATCGCCCGCGTTCTACGCCCCGGCGGCCGTCTCGGGATCACCGACATAGTGGCCGACGACACGCTCACCGCCGAACGCGCAGCCCGCACCGACGCGGTCGAGTGCCTCGGAGGCGCGCTCACCGCCGACCGCTATCACGCTCTCCTCCAGGACGCCGGGTTCGCCGGCATCAACGTCCGGCTGACCCACGAAGTCGGCGACAAGCTGCACTCGGCGATCATCCGTGCCCACCGGCCGGCGCCTGTCCGCGTCGTTCCCATGACGATGGATCACGCCGAGCAAGTCCTGGCGATCTACCAAGCCGGGCTCGACACCGGGCACGCCAGCTTCGAAACCACCGCCCCCGGCTGGGCCACGTGGGACGAGGACCACCTGCCGGCGCACCGGTTCGTGGCCCTCGATGCCGCCGGAGACGTGCTCGGCTGGACCGCGGTCAGCGCCGTCTCCTCCCGCTGCGTCTACGCCGGAGTCGTCGAGCACAGCGTGTACGTCGGCACGACCGCACGCGGCCGAGGTGTTGGCCACGCGCTTCTGGATGCGCTCATCGGCTCGACCGAGAACGCGGGGATCTGGACGATCCAAAGCGGCGTCTTCCCAGAGAACACCGCGAGCAGAGCACTCCACCGCCGCGCCGGCTTCCGCGAACTCGGGACCCGCGAACGGATCGGCCGGCATCACGGCCGGTGGCGCGACGTCGTGGTGATCGAACGGCGAAGTACCGCTGTGGGGATCGCATCCGACTGAAACCGAGAGCCAGCCAGCAAAAAGCCCGGCTCGCGAGAGGCGAACCGGGCTTGACTTGCGTGGGCCTACCAGGACTTGAACCTGGGACCTCTTCGTTATCAGGGCAAGATCACTCGTTCCTGACCAACGTCAGCTTCCGCTGGCCTGGCGCTCGGATGTCCGTGAGCGTCCGCAGAGGTACTCGGCAATGCAAGCCGATTGTCAGGCGGTTTGTCAGGCAGCGTCCACTGTTCGACGTGTCGCGCCTCGTCCGCCGCCTGACTGAGGTGCGAGACGATGTCAAATCAACCGCTTCGGCGTCGGCCCGGTGGGTATCGAGGCAGCTCGACAACCTGTGCAGCGTCCGCGACGTCGAGGACTACCTCGCGAACTCGGAGCTTCCTATAGCCGATGACAAGGTGCAGAAGTGCTTCGCCGTCGGCTTCCACTGCAGAGACGAGAGCCGCAGCAAGCTCGTTACGCCTGGTGTTCGCCCCGGCTTCATTAGCTAGCTCGACAAGCTGATCAAGTCGGCGATCCAGGGGGAATGGCCAAGATGGAGTTGCCCCTTGGGGCCGGACACCTTGATTCCAGACGGTGGTCTGGAGGGAGGATGTCCTGGTGTCTCGCAGGTCGAAGTATCCGGAGCAGT
>NZ_JBSGJD010000170.1:0-21410 GCF_053605405.1 Amycolatopsis sp. NPDC003861 | reverse complement strand
GCCACATTCGGTGCGTGGGACGCAACCAACGCCACATTGGGGCGCTTGGGGTCAGCGGCGGGGGCCGCCCTGGGGACCGCCGAAGGGGGGCTGCTGCGGGAACGGGCCCGAGCCCGGGTTCTGCTGCTGCGGGCCGCCGAACTGGCCCGGCGGCGGGGCCTGCGGCGGCTGGCCCTGGTACTGGCCGCCTGGCGGCGGGCCGGCCGGGGACTGCGGCTGCGGGAGGGCCGGCTGGCCGCTCTTCGGCGTCGACGGCTGCTGCGGCGGGGGCACGGCCTCGGTGCCGCGGTCTTCGTCGGCTTCCGGTTCGGCCTGCTGCTGGGCCGGGCGCGGGATCGACGGCCGCGCGGGCGGCGAGGAGGGCGCCCCGATCGCCGGGACCTCCTTGCGGGCCACCGCTTCCGCGGCCGCGACGGCCTCGGCGACCTTCGGGTCGCTCTTGGTCTCGAACCAGCTGGAGACCTCGTCGTCCTCGAGGTCGGGCTTGTCCGGGACGTCGTCGTCCTTCGGCGGCTCGTACCGGAACACGCCGTCGTCGCCCGGGGCGCCGAGCGCGCGGGCGAAGCCTTCGAGGGCCTTGCCGTAGTCGCTGGGGATCATCCAGACCTTGTTCGCGTCGCCCTGCGCCATCTGCGGCAGTGTCTGCAGGTACTGGTAGGCCAGCACCTCCGGGGTCGGGCGGCCGGCCTTGATCGCGGCGAACACCTTCTCGATCGCCTTCGCCTGGCCCTGCGCCTGCAGGTAGCGCGCGGCCCGCTCACCCTGGGCCCGCAGGATGCGGGACTGCCGCTCGGCCTCGGCGGCGAGGATGGTGGCCTGGCGGGCACCTTCGGCGGCGAGGATCTGGCTCTGCTTTTGGCCTTCCGCGGTCTTGATCGCCGATTCCCGCTGGCCTTCGGCGGTGAGGATCATGGCGCGCTTCTCACGGTCGGCGCGCATCTGCTTCTCCATCGAGTCCTGGATGGAGGGCGGCGGGTCGATCGCCTTCAGCTCGACGCGGGCGACGCGGATGCCCCAGCGGCCGGTGGCCTCGTCGAGCACGCCGCGCAGCTGGCTGTTGATGGAGTCGCGGGAGGTCAGGGTCTGCTCGAGGCTCATGCCGCCGACCACGTTGCGTAGCGTGGTGGTGGTCAGCTGCTCGACACCGACGATGTAGTTGGAGATCTCGTACACCGCGGCGCGGGAGTCGGTGACCTGGAAGTACACGACCGTGTCGATCGAGACCGTCAGGTTGTCCTCGGTGATCACCGGCTGCGGCGGGAACGAGACGACCTGTTCGCGCAGGTCGATCCGGGCGCGCACCTTGTCCAGGAACGGCACGAGGATGTTGAGGCCGGGCGAGGCGACCGTGCGGAACCGGCCGAGCCGCTCGATCACGGCCGACTGTGCCTGCGGCACCACCATGACCGCCTTGGCGATCGTGATGATCACCAACAAGGCCAAGGCTATGACCAGGCCGATCACAAATCCGGTCAAGAGAATTTCCCCTTACCTAGTACCATTCTTGCGCGGTTGACGGCGTTCCGGGTGCGGCAGGCGGGCTGACCTCGAGGTGCAGTTCCCGGGTGGTGACGCCCCAGCGGCCGGTGGTGTCGTGCAGGACCGTCCACACTGTACGGTGCAGGTCCCCGGGTGCGGCGACGGCGCGCTCGGCGGTGGTCAGGCCCGCTTCCTGCCGCAGCGCGGTGCGGGTCAGCTGCTCGATCGCCAGGGCCGGGGCGGCGATTTCGTAGGTGGCCAGGCGCGGATCGGTCACCGCGAAGACGACCTCGAAGCCGATGAGGACCTCCCGCCCGTCGCCGGTTTCGACCGGGCGGGGCGGGGCCGAGAGGATCTGGTCACCGAGGTCGAACCGGGCGCGGACCCGGTCGGCGAACGGGAGCACGACGTGGCGGCCGGGGCCGAGGACGGCGCGGAACTGCCCGCCGCGTTCGAGCACCGCGGCGTGGCCTTCGCCGACGACGACGAGTCCGAGGCTCACGGCTCGGCCGACACGACGGCGGTGGCACCGGAGATCTCGACCACCGTGACCTGCGTCCCGGGCGCGATGGGCGGCAGGTGCTCGCCGAGGCTGCGGGCCGACCAGACGTCGCCGCCCAGCTTCACCTGCCCGGCTTCGGCGTCCACTGTGGACAAGACGACGGCGCGGGCGCCGATCAGCGCGTCGATCCCGGTGTGGTGGGTCGGCCCGGAGAGGAAGCGCCGCTTGAGCGCGGGCCGGACGAGCAGGAGCATGCCGACCGAGGCGACGGCGAACACGGCGACGTCGATGACCAGGTTCCCGGTGAGGACCTCGGCACCGGCGCCGAACAGCGCGGCGACGCCCAGCATGATCAGCACGAAGTCGCCGGAGACGACTTCGGCGATCACCAGGGCGATCCCGACGATCAACCAGACCAGTGCCCAAGTCATGGCTTCATGCTCTCAGATCACGCCGGTTCGCACCGGCGTGGTGACGGGACGTGACCTTCGCGTGACCTTGGACAATTCGGACATTCAGCCCTCTTCCCCCGGTTCGGTGACGAAGTCGATGAGCCGTTCCACGGCCCCGATGAGCGGGGTCTCGAGGTCGCGGAAACTGCTCACTCCGCTCAAGACACGCTGCCAGCCTTCGAAAGGTTGCCCCCAGCCGAGCGCGTCGCAGATCCCCTGCTTCCACTCGGTCCCGCGCGGGATCTTCGGCCAGGCCTTGATCCCGACCGCCTCGGGGCGCACCGCCTCCCAGACGTCGATGTAGGGGTGGCCGGTGACCAGCACGTTCTCGTCGCGGACGGCCTCGACGAGCCGGGATTCCTTGCTGCCGGGCACGAGGTGGTCGACCAGGACGCCGAGGCGGCGGCCGGGGCCGGTGCCGAACTCGGCGATCCGGTCGGCGAGCACGTCCACGCCGTCGAGCGGCTCGACGACGACGCCTTCGACACGCAGGTCGTGGCCCCAGACGCGTTCGACGAGCTCGGCGTCGTGCTTGCCTTCGACCCAGATGCGCGAGTCGCGCGCGACGCGGGCCTTCAGTCCTTCGACGCGGACCGAACCGGACGCCGAGACCTGGCGGGCCGGGGCCTTCGCCGGTGCCCGGTACGGCACGAGCGTGACGGGCTTGCCTTCGAGGAGGAACCCGGCGGGTGCGAGGGGGAAGACGCGGTGGCGGCCTCGGGCGTCCTCGAGCACGACGTTCCCGTACTCGATCTTCACCACCGCGCCGCAGTAGCCGCTGGCCGGGTCCTCGACGACCAGGCCGGGTTCGGCGGGGACCTCCGGCACCTTCTTGCGGCGCGGGCCGGCGAGCACGTCGTCATAGCGTTGGGAGCGCACGACCCCGGAACCTAGTGGCCGCGGCGCCGCGGCCGGGGCATGCCACGCCGGTCAGCCCGCCAGTTCCAGCAGGGCGTCGGTGAACGGGGTGGGTTCGCCACGGCGCAGCGGCGCGTGGGCGGCCAGCGGAGCCAGGGCGGCGCACCACGCGAGGGCGCGGCCGGGGTCGAGGCCGGGCAGGTGCGGGCGGAGTGCCTCGATGCCGTCGTCGAGCGTGCCGCCGGCGGCCAACGGCAGGTAGAGCCAGTCGGCGAGGTCGAAGGCCGGGTCGCCGACGCTCGGGCGCGGGTCGATGGCGACCACACCGCGGCGGGGGCCGGCGTCGAGGACGTTGCCGGGGTGCAGATCGCCGTGCACGACCGCGACCGGGCCGCCTTCGGCGAGGGCGAGGGCCCGGCTGCGGGCCCTCGCCAGGAGCCCGGGAGTCAGGTGCGGTTCGGCCGCCGAGCCGGGGACGGTGCGTTCGGTGATGTCGAACATGAAGGTCACGCGGTCGGTCAGCGGCGGCAGCCCGGGCGGGGGTGCGACCGCGTGCAGCTCGCTCAGCAGCGCGCCGATCTCGGCCCACGGCACCGGCCGGCCGCGCAGTTCGGTGCCGGGCACCAGGCCTTCGAGCAGGATCGCCCCGGCGTCGAGGTCGGTGTCCAGCACCTGCACCGCTCGGGGGCAGCCGCGCCAGGCTTGCAGCCCCGCGGACTCCAGCCGGGCGACCTCGGGATCCGGGGTGAGCTTGAGGACCCGCAGGTCACCATCGGGGCCCGTGCACAGCAATGTGCGGCCGGAGTTGCCGGGCCGCGTCTCGCGGACGGTCAGCCCCCACCTCGCGGTCAGGCGGGCCACCAGGTCCGGGAGCGTGTCGCACCACGGCTCGGCCAGGTCCGCGCCGAAGCGGCCGACCAGCCGCGCGCGGGCGGCCTCGTCGACTAGAACAGCGGCCACGGGATGGCTCGCCAGTCGTCGCCGGGCTCGGGGAAGATGCCCTCGGCGAGCAGGACGTCGGTGCGCGCGGCCAGCGCGCGGATCTCGAACTTGGTGATGTGCTCGGCGAGGGTCTTGCCGAGGCCGCCGTCGAGCTCCGACCGCAGCTTGCGCAGCTTCTCGACGGTGTCCGGTGGCAGCGGCTCGCCGATCCAGCCCCACAGGACGGTCCGCAGCTTGGGGTCGGTGTGCAGGCAGATGCCGTGGTCGACGCCGTAGACGCGGCCGTCGACGCCGGGCAGGAGGTGCCCGCCCTTGCGGTCGGTGTTGTTGGCGATGATGTCGAGCACGGCCAGGTCGCGCAGACCGGGGTGGTTCGCGTGGGCCAGCACCGCGGGTTCGCCGAACCGGTCGTGGGCGTTGAGCACCGGGCGCCAGCCGTCGGGGACGTCGTCGGGCGGCAGGACTTCCACCAGGTCGTCCTCGGTGGTTTCCACCCACAGCTGGACCATGCCGGGGCCGAACGGCCCGTCGCGCAGCACGGTCGGCGGGATCGCGCCGATGCCGGTCGTGTCGGCGATGATCGCGGTGGCGACCTCGCGCCCGGCGAGGGTGCCGTCGGGGAAGTCCCACAGCGGCCGCTCCCCCGACACCGGCTTGTAGACGACCCGGCCGGTGACGCCGTCGAGCTCGATGGCGCAGAAGAGCGTGACGTTGGAGGCGTCGACCAGCCGGCCTTCGACGTCGATGCGGCCGTGGGTGACGAGTTCGCGGGAGGCGGGGTCGGCCGGGACGGGCGTCATGGTCAGTCTTCGCCCGCGTCGGTCTCGCGCCGGTAGCCGTTCTGCCGGGGGCAGATGTGCCCGGCCGGGTCGAGCGGCTCGGCGCACAGCGGGCACGGCTTGCGGCCGGCGTTGACGACGCGGTCGGCCCGCTCGGCGAAGGCGCGGGCGGCGGCCGGGCTGAGGAAGACGCGGACGGCGTCCGGGCCTTCCTCGGTGTCGTCGAGCACGACGGTTTCGTCGACCTCGCCCTCGGTGATGGCGAGCAGTTCGATGACGACCGCGCTGCTGTCGGCGTCCCAGCCCAGGCCCATGGTGCCGACCCGGAACTCCTCCTCGACCGGCACGGTGAGGGGGTCGAGGTCGACCAGGTCCTCGGGGGCGTCGTCGGGGACGTCGGCACCGAACCGGCTGGCGACCTCCTCCAGCAGCGAGCTCAGGCGCTCCGCGAGGACGACGACCTGCTGTTTTTCGATGGTGACGCTGATCGTGCGCACGTCCTCCGACGCCTGGAGGTAGAACGTGCGATCGCCGGGCTCGCCGACGGTGCCGGCGACGAACCGATCCGGCTGGCGGAAGACGTGGATTACGCGAGACATAGCACTGACGACCCTAGGCCACCGGCGCATGATCGGCATCCGCCGCCCCACCGTTGGCGGGCCGCTAGCCTCGGGGGGTGTCTCGGATCTCCCCGTGCGGAACCTGGTCGTCGCCCATCACCGCCGCCGAAGTGGCCGCCGCCGGTGGCGGCCCGCAGTGGCTCGACGTCGTCGGCGGCGAGGTGTGGTGGGCCGAGGCGAGACCCGGGGAACAAGGCCGGGTCGCGCTGGTCCGGGCGGTGCCGGGCGGGACCGAGGACGTCCTGCCGGCCCCGTGGAACGTCCGCAACCGGCTGCACGAATACGGCGGCCGGCCGTGGGCGGTGGCCGACGGGATCGTGGTGTTCACGCACTGGGCCGATCAGCGCGTGTACGCGCAGAGCGAAATCGGCGTGGCGGCGCTCACGCCGTCCCCGGCCGAGCCGCAGAGCGTCCGCTACGGCGATCTGCGGGCCGGGCGGCCGGGTGAGGTGTGGGCGGTCCGCGAGCGCAGCACCGGGCCGCGTCCCACCGACATCGAACGGGACCTGGTGGCGATCGCGGTGGACGGCGGTGGCGAGCGGGTCCTGGCCGCGAGCCACCGGTTCCTGACCGTGCCGAAGCTGTCGCCGGACGGCCGGCACGCGGCCTGGTTCGGCTGGGACCACCCGCTGATGCCGTGGGACGGCACCGAGCTGTGCGTGGCACCCGTCGGCGAGGACGGGGCGTTCGGGCCGCACCGGGTGCTGGCCGGTGGCGTGGACGTCGCGGTGTGCCAGGTCGAGTGGGAGACGCCGGCGACGCTGCTGGCCGTGCTGGACCCCGGCGGCTGGTGGAACCTGCACCGCGTCGGCCTGGACGGGACGCTGAAGAACCTGGCACCGGTCGAGCAGGAACTGGGCGGGCCGCTGTGGAAGACGGGGTCGCGCTGGTTCGCGCCGCTGGACGGCGGGCGGCACGCGGTCCTGTCCGCGGGCCGGCTGGCGGTGCTCGACGAGGCCGACGGTTCGGTGACGCCACTGGCCGGCGAGCTGACGGCCTGGTCTTCGACGGGACTCGCGGTGTCGGGCGAAGACGTCGTGGGCGTGGCCGGTGGCCCGGCGCGGGAGGCCGCGGTCGTGCGGGTCTCCCCGGGCGGCGCGGTGACGGACGTGACGCCGCAGCCGGAGCTGCCCTCGGCGTTCCTGCCGGTGCCGCAGGAGCGGGTGTTCAGCACGCCGGACGGCGAGGCCGTGCCGGTGGTGCTGTACCCGCCGCGGAACCCGGAGTTCGCGGCCCCCGACGGCGAGCGGCCGCCGCTGCTGATCGACGTCCACGGCGGCCCGACCGGGCAGCACTTCGCCGAGCTGAACCTGGAGATCGCGTACTTCACCAGCCGCGGCATCGGCGTGGCGGCGGTGAACTACGGCGGCTCGACGGGGTTCGGGCGGGCCTACCGGGAGCGGCTGCGGGGGCAGTGGGGTGCGGTGGACGTCGCCGACTGCGTGGCGGTGGCCGAGGCGCTGGTGGCGGCCGGGCTGGCCGACGGCGACCGGATCGGGATCCGGGGCGGCAGCGCGGGCGGGTTCACCGCGGCGGCGTCGCTGACGACGACGAAGACCTACCGGGCGGGCACGGTGCTGTACCCGGTGCTGGACCTGGCCGGGTGGACCGGCGACACGCACGACTTCGAGTCGCGGTACCTCGACGGGCTGGTCGGGCCGTTCCCCGAGACGCGGCAGCGGTACGTCGACCGGTCCCCGCTGGCGAACGTCGGGCGCCTGGCCGGGTCGGTGCTGTTCCAGCAGGGGCTGGAGGACCGGATCTGCCCGCCGGAGCAGGCCGACCGGTTCGTGGCCGAGCTGGCCGGGCGCGCCATCCCGTACGCCTACCAGCGGTTCGCCGGTGAGCAGCACGGTTTCCGGCAGGCGGCGACGATCGTGGCGGCGTTGGAGGCGGAGTTGTCGTTCTACGGCCAGGTGTTCGGGTTCGAGACGCCGGGTGTGGCGCGGCTGGAGCTGTCCCGGTGAGGCCGCCGCGGTTGCGGGCCGGGGACACCCTCGCCCTGGTGGCGCCGGCCGGGCCGGTGCCGGCGGACCTGCTGGAGAAGGCGTTGCCGGTGCTGCGCGGCTGGGGCGTCGAGGTGCGGGTCGGGCCGTGCGTGCGGTCGTCGCCGGGCTCGCCGCCGTACCTGTCCGGTTCGGACGCGGAGCGGGCGGCGGAGTTCACCGAAGCGTGGCTGGATCCGGGGGTGCGGTGCGTGCTGGCGGCCCGGGGCGGCTACGGCGTGCAGCGGATGCTGGACCTGGTGGACTGGCCGGCGTTGCGGGCGGCGGGCCCGAAGGTGCTGGCCGGGTCGTCGGACATCACGGCGCTGCACCGGGCGGTGGACGTCCACCTCGGACTGTCCACTTTGTTCTCCCCGATGCCGGCGAGCGTGCTGTTCGACGACTTCGCGGTGGAACACCTGCGGCGGTCGCTGTTCGAGCCGGAGCTGAACCGCGTGGTCCGCGGCGGGTCGGCGCTGGTCCCGGGCCGCGCCTCGGGCGTGCTGACGGGCGGCAACCTGTCCCTCCTGGCGGCGGGCATCGGCACCCCGGAGCACGGCTCGGCGCGGGACGCGATCGTGCTGCTGGAGGACGTGACGGAGAGCGTGTACCGGCTGGACCGGATGCTGACGCAGCTGCTGCGCAGCGGCTGGTTCGCCGGAGTGCGCGGGATCGTGCTGGGTTCGTGGGCGGCGTGCGGGCCGGCGCCGGAGGTGCGTGCGCTGCTGGTGGAGCGGCTGGGGCCGCTGGGGGTGCCGACAGTGGAGGAGTTCGGGTTCGGGCACGTGGCCTCGTCGCCGACGTTGCCGCTGGGGGTCCCGGTGACCCTGGACGCGGACCTGGGGACGCTGACCTTCGACTCCCCCGCGTTGACGTGAGGTTGTCGTCGGAGGAGGCCCGCGCCCGGTTCGCCGAGGCGCGGGTCGCCCGGCTGGCGACGGTGTCGGCTTCCGGGGTCCCGCATCTGGTGCCGGTGACGTTCGCGGTGCGCGGGGACGTGGTGGTGTTCGCGGTGGACCACAAGCCGAAGTCCTCGGTGGCCCTGCGGCGGCTGCGCAACATCGCGGAGAACCCGGCGGTGTGCTTCCTGACGGACGGCTACGACGAGGACTGGTCGCGGCTGTGGTGGGCGCGGGCGGACGGGGTCGCGCGGGTGTTGCCGCCGGGGGCGGAGCCGGTGTCGTGGCTGGTGGCGAAGTACGCGCAGTACGCCGAGCGGCCGCCGGAGTACGCCGTGGTGGTCACCGAGGTGCACACCTGGAGCGGATGGGCGGGGAACTAGTCGCGGAGGAACTTCTCCGGGCGGCGCCAGGCGTCGATGATGCCCAGCGGGTCCGGTCGCAGGAGGGAGGCCGCCGCGTACAGGCTGGCCAAGACGACTCCGGCGATGAACCACCAGTCGTACAACGCCTGCTCGCCCGTCGGGTAGTACACCAAGGTCACGAACACCGAGACCGCCACCACCAGCGCCAGGTGCCGCGGCTGCCACTTGAACGCCGACAGGAGCACGAAACCCCAGGTCAGGTACCACGGCAGGGTCGGCGGCATCAGGATCGCCACCGCCAGGAGCGAGATGCCGGCCCGGTACACCGCCTCCGTGCCGCCGCCGCGGGCGAGCCACCACTGGCGGATGCCGAAGGCGATCAGCAGGAGCATGCCCGCCGCGCGGGCGACCGTCACGAACGGCGAGACCTGGACGTCCACGATCAGGTGGACCAGGTTGTAGAACACCTCGCCGATGCCGGTGGGGATGTTCAGCCAGTTCGCGATGAGCTGAGGGGCCTTCAGCCCCGACCACCAGCCCAGGTTGAGCGAGCCCAGCGAGATCCACGTGCCCGCGACGAACACCGGCAGGAACAGGCCCACCGAGGCCGCGCCGGCGCGCAGGAAGTTGCGGACCTTCGACTCGCCCGTGAGGTGGTTGGCCCACATCCAGACGATGAACGGCAGGGCGATCGCCGCGGTGGGCTTGATCAGCATGCCGATCGTGACCAGGACGACCGCGAGCACGTGCTTGCGTTCCAGGGCGGCGAGGACGCCGATGGTGAGGAACGCGAGCATCATCAGGTCGTTGTGCGGGCCGCCGAAGAGGTGGATCACCATCATCGGGCTGGCCACCGCGAGCCACAGCGCGACGGGGAGCTTGCCGCCGAGGTGCTTGACCAGCCGCGGGAGCGCCCACAGCGTGCCGGCCAGGCCGACCAGCAGCACGAGGCGCATGAGGATGACGCCGAGGATCATGTTGTCGCCGGTGGTGGCGACCACGCCCTTGGAGATCAGCAGGAACAGCGGCCCGTACGGGGCCGGGGTGGTCTGCCAGAGCGGGTGGACGTTCTGCACCACGTTCGGCAGCACGTCGAGCTCGGCCGGGCCGTTGGCGTACGGGTCGAGCCCGTAGAGCAGCTGGGCGCCCTGGCCGAGGTAGGAGAAGACGTCGCGGGTGAACAGCGGCGGCGACACCAGCAGCGGCGCCATCCAGCAGCCCGCGGCGACCAGGATCGGCCGGCTGCCGATGCGGCCGGCCAGCACGTAGCGGCCGAGCCGGACCCACGCCCACACGACCATGCCGAAACCGGTGTAGAGGACGGCGTTGGCGAGCATGCGGCCGTGGCCGTAGCGGACCCAGGACATCGGGCCGTGGCCGAGCACCGGGTCCTTGATCAGGATGCCGCCGGCGCCGAGGGCGGCGATCATCAGCAGAGTGCTGCCGACGGTGCCCATCGCGATCGTGCGGTAGGGGAATCGCGAGGGCACGCGGAGCCGCTCGGCCAGTCCGGTCGAGGGCGTCTGTGCGGGGTCGGTGGTGGTCGCCATTTCCGTTCGGAGATTACACAACGCGCTCGTGTGCGGTTCCCGCAGTATCAGGTTTCGACGGTGCGGCGCTGGGCGGTGCCGCCGGGCAGCGCGGCCAGCAGGGACTTCGTGTACTCGTGCTGCGGGTCGAGCAGGACCTGCTCCACGGTCCCGGTTTCGACGAGCTCGCCGCGGTACATCACGGCGACGCGGTCGGCGATGTTCCAGGCCAGGCCCAGGTCGTGGGTGATCACCAGGGCGGCGAGGCCGAGTTCGCGCCGCAGCCGCAGCAGCAGGCCGAGGATTTCGCCGCGCACCGACGCGTCGAGCGAGGCGACCGGTTCGTCGGCCACCACCACCGCCGGTTCGAGCGCCAGGGCCCCGGCGATGACGACGCGCTGGCGCTGGCCGCCGGAGAGCTGGTGCGGGAGCCGGTCGGCGTACTTTTCCGCCGGTCGCAGCTCCGCGGCCTCCAGGGCGCGGTGGACGACCGCGCGCTCGTCGCTCAGCCGGTGGATCCGCGGCCCTTCGGCGACGGCCTCGTACACCGTGTGGCTGGGGTTCAGCGCGCTCGTGGGGTCCTGCAGGACGAGCTGGACCTGACGGCGGTAGGCCTTGAGGCCCGCTCCCCCGGCCGGCACCGGGTTCCCGGCGTAGCGGACCACGCCGGAGTCGGGTTTCTGCAGGCCGAGCAGGGTCCGGGCGAGCGTCGTCTTGCCGGAGCCGGACTGGCCGACCAGGGCGACGATCTCGTCGCGGGCCACGGTGAGGTCGACGCCGGCGACGGCGTCGATCCGCTTGCCGGTGCGGTCGCGGAAGGACACGCGCAGGTTCTCCGCGGCCAGCAGCGGCTCGCCCGCCTCCCGGTCCGCCGGTTCCGGCGGCAGCGGGGTGCTGGTGGCGGGGGCGAAGCGGGACACCGGGTCGCCGACGGTCGGGAACGCCGCCGCGAGCGCCCGCGTGTGGTCGTGGCGAGGTGACCCCATCACCTCGGCGCCGGGGCCTTCCTCGACGATCTGCCCGTCGTACATGACGGCGATGCGTTCGCAGGTGGCGGCGAGCACGGACAGGTCGTGGCTGATCATGATCAGCCCGATCCGCTGTTCGGCGACCAGCCGGGACAGCAGGGCGAGGACCTGGGCCTGGACGATGACGTCGAGGGCGGTGGTCGGCTCGTCGGCGATGATCAGCCGGGGCGAGCAGGCCAGCGCCATGGCGATCATGACGCGCTGCTTCTGCCCGCCGGACAGTTCGTGCGGGTAGGCGCCGGCCCGGGCCGGGGGCAGGTCGACCTGGGTGAGCAGCTCGGCGACGCGGGCGTCGACCTCGGTGTCGGTGAGGGCCGTGCCGGACGGCGGGTGCAGCCGGATCGGTTCGGCGATCTGCTCGCCGATCTTGCGCACCGGGTTGAGCGCGTGCATGGCGCCCTGGAACACCACCGAAGCCTCGGCCCAGCGGACCGCGCGCAGCCGTCCCCACTTCATGGTGGTGACGTCTTCGCCGTCGAGGAGGATCTCGCCGGTGATCTTCGCCGTGCGCGGCAGGAGGCGCAGCACGCTCATCGCGACGGTGGACTTGCCCGAGCCGGATTCGCCCGCGACGCCGAGGGTGCCGCCGGGGTCGAGGGTGAGGTCGACGCCGCGGACGGCGGGGACGTCGGTGTCCCCGACCGCGTAGGTGACGGTGAGGCCGGTGAGCTGCAGCAGCGGGGTGGTCACTTCTTCAACCTCGGGTTGAACACGGTCTCCAGGCCCCGGCCGACCAGGGTGAAGAAGAGGACGACGAGGACGATGGCGATGCCCGGCGGGAGCACGTTCCACCAGGCGCCGCGGCTGATGGCGCCGTTGTTGAGGGCGTTTTCCAGCACCAGGCCCCAGGTGACGGAGTTGGGGTCGCCGACGCCGAGGAACGACAGGGTCGCGTCGGCGATGACGGCGTTGCCGACGACCAGGGTCGTGTTGGCCAGCACCAGCGGCATCACGCCGGGCAGCACGTGCCGGCCGATGATGTGCAGGTGGCCGCCGCCGAGGGCGTGCGCGCGCTCGATGTAGGGGCGGCTTTCGATGGTCAGTGTCTGGGCGCGGACCAGCCGGGCGGTGCTGGGCCAGGCGGTGAGGCCGATGGCGATGATGATCGTGCCGACGCCCTTGGGCAGCACGGCCGAGAGCGCGATGGCGAGGATCAGCGAGGGCAGGACCAGGAAGAAGTCGGTGAACCGCAGCAGGGTCGCCGACACCCAGCCGCCGAAGTGGGCGGCGGTGATGCCGATCAGGGTGCCGATGACCACCGACAGCAGCGCGGCGGAGAAGCCGACGAGCAGGGAGATCCGGGTGCCCCAGACGGTCATCAGCAGCACCGACCGGCCGAAGTTCTCGGTGCCGAGCCAGTACTCGCCGCTCGGCGGGGACAGCGGTGCCCCGGTGGCCTTGGTGACGTCGAGGCCGGTCTCGTCGCTGATCAGCGGCAGCAGGAGGGCGACGACGACGGTGGCGGCGAGCAGGACGAGCCCGATGAGCGCGCCGCGCTGGGCGGCGAACTCGCGCCAGGTCCGGGTCAGCGACGCCCGGCGGCGGGCCCAGGCGATCTGCCGGGGTGTCTCGGCGGTGGTCATGAGGTACGCACCCTCGGGTCGAGCACGCGGTAGAGCAGTTCCGCGAGCAGGTTCATCAGCACCACCGAGCCCGCCAGCACGGTGAACACGCCCTGCAGCACCGGCAGGTCGGGGCCGTGCAGGGCGTCGTAGGTGAGCTGGCCCAGGCCCGGCCAGCTGAACACGGCCTCGACGGTGACCGCGCCGGCCAGCACCGAGCCGAACTGCATGAACACCAGCGTGGTGGTGGGCAGCAGGGCGTTGGGGACGGCGTGGCGGCGGCGGACGAGGTCGTCGCGCAGGCCCTTGGCGCGGGCGGTGGTGAGGTAGTCGGCGTTCATCTCCCCCAGCAGCGACGACCGCATGATCAGCATGTACTGGGCGTAGAACACCGCCAGCAGCGTCACGCACGGCAGCACCAGGTGGTGCAGGACGTCGAGGGTCTGGGACAGCACGTCGGGGGCGGCGTCGGGCGAGTGCATGCCGCGGCTGGGGAACAGCCCGTCGGTGACCACGAGCAGCATCAGGCCGAGCCAGAACTGCGGGACCGACCACAGCGTCAGCGCGATGCCGGTCTGGGTGCGGTCGAAGAAGCTGTCGCGGCGCCAGGCGGCGCGGATGCCGAGCCAGAGGCCGAGGACGACGGCGAGCAGGGTGGCGCTGCCGACGAGCAGGATGGTCGGCCAGAGCCGCTCGCCGATCATGTCGGCGACCGGGCGGCCGTTGTTGAGCAGCCGGGATTCGCCGAGGTCCCCGTGCAGCAGGTTCCAGAAATAGTTCCCGAACTGGACGAGGACGGGCTTGTCGACGCCCATCTTCTCGCGCAGTTCGGCGATCTGCTGGGGGCTGGTGACGCGGTCGCGGGTCATCGCCGCGACCGGGTCGCCGGGCAGCATCCGGAACAGGAAGAAGAACAGCACGATCACCAGCACGATGCTGATCAGCGCTTCGGCGATCTTGGTGAGCACGAACCGGGCCGTGCCGGTCCCGCCGCGGTGCTCGTCGACCCCGACGAGCACCGCGGCCTGGTCGGGGGTGGTCATCTCTTACTCGCGGTCCTCTGCGGTCTTGCCGCGGCGGCCGAGCACGATGCCGCCGCCGACGAGGACGACCACGACGACCGCGCCGATGACGATCCACAGCACGGTGGAGCCGCTGCCGGAATCGGCCGCGTTGGTGGTGCCGGCCGGGGTGGCGCCGTAGACGCCCCAGTAGCCGGTCTGCTCGAGGATGGCGCCCTGGGGCTGCGGCTGGGTGGTGAAGCCGGAGAACTTGTCGGAGCGGTAGGCCTCGAGGGCGTTCTGGTAGTCGAGCACGATGGTCGGGACCTGGCTGTAGAGCCGGGCCTGGGCCTGCTTGACGTACTCGGCGCGCTTGGTGTCGTCGGTTTCGGTGAGCTGCTTCTTGTAGAGGTCGTCGTAGGCGGCGTCGCAGAAGAAGGTGTCGGTGCTGCCGCCCTTGCCGTCCGGGGTGGGGCGCGCGGCGCAGGTGTGCAGCGAGAGCGCGTAGTCCGGGTCGGGGTTGGTGCCGTAGCCGCCGATGGCGAGGTCGTACTTGCCGGTGGAGGTGCGGTCGGACAGCTCGTCGTCGGAGACCAGGTCCTGCTTGACGGTGATGCCGACGTCCTTGAGCCAGCCGGTGACGTACTGGGCGACGCCCTGGTCGTAGCTGCGGTTGGCGTGCCCGGTCAGGCGCAGTTCCAGCTTCGCGCCGCCGGGGGCGGTGCGGACGCCGTCGGCGCCCTTCCGGTAGCCCGCCTGCTCGAGGGTGGTGTTGGCCGCGGCGAGGTCGAACTTGATGCGTTCGGCGTCGCTGGGGTCCCAGTGGTAGTCGCGGTAGATGGCGGGCACGACGCCGCCGCCGACCTGGCCGAGGCCCTTGAGGACCTTGTCGACGAGGGTCTTGGTGTCGACGGCCTGGGCGATGGCCTTGCGGAGGTTGAGGTCCTTGAGGACCGGGTTGCCGTCCCCGATCGGGTTGCCGGCGTTGTCGGTGACGCCGAAGTTGATCGCCAGCTCGTCGTAGCGGCGGCCGGGGGCGGCGTTGGTGGTGATGCCCTGCTGGCCTTGCAGCGCGGCGAACTGGTTGGGGTTGAGCCGGTTGATGACGTCGACTTCGCCCTGCTTGAGCGCGTTGACCGCGGCTTCGGTGTCCTTGAACTGCAGCAGCTGCAGTTCGTCGATCTTGGGGGCGCCGCGCCAGTAGTCCTTGTTGGCGCTGAACTTGACGTACTCGTTCGGCTTGTACTCGGTGACGTGGAACGGGCCGTCGGAGACGCCGGCGACGGCGAGGGTGTCGGTCGAGGCGGCCTTGAGGTCCTTGACCGGCTCCCAGATGTGCTGGGGCACGATCGGCACGTCGAGCAGGTTCATGTTGACCTGGACGGTCTTGGTCTTGATGACGAGGGTGGTGTCGTCGGGCGCGGTGACCGTCTCGAAGTTGGCCACGTAGTTGCCGTTGGCGGTGCGGGCGTTCTCGTCGGTGAGCATCCGGTTGAAGGTGAACGCCGCGTCCTTGGCGGTCACCGGCTGCCCGTCGCTCCACTTGACGCCGCCGCGGATCTTGAAGGTCCAGGTGAGCTTGTCCGGCGACGGGGTCCAGGACTCGGCGAGCGCGGGCGCGGCTTCGGCCTTTTCCGCGTCCGGGACGGTCAGGAACTCGAAGGTGAACCGGCCGATCTGCGTGGACGCCGAGAGCACGGCGGTGAACGGGTTGAGGTGGTCGATGCCGGTGGTGAGCGCGACCCGCAGCACCTTGGCCTGCTGGGCCTGGGCGGGGACGGCGAGCGGGATCGCCGTCAGCGTGGCGGCCGCGACGACCGCGCCCACCCGGGCGAAACGCCCGGCTCTGTGTTGGAACTGCACCGAAAACCACCCCATCGTTCGCTTGTGAGCCTCCCCAAGGACGAGAAGTAACCACATATCGGGACAACCGCGCAATATGTTGCCACCTCGGCAGGTGCCCGATCGTTATCGACACCCCGGTCGTCACGCTGAGTGACGTTCGGCGATGTGGGTGATTCGCGTCCGGAGGCCGGGCGCGCTGGTTAGAGTGCCCGGCATGCGCATCCTGATCTCGGCGGACATGGAGGGCGCCACCGGCGTCACCTGGACCGACGACGTCGTGCCCGGGTCGCCGCAGTGGGACCGCTTCCGGCGGCTGTTCACCGGCGACGTCAACGCCGTGCTGGCCGGGCTGTACCAGGCCGGGGCGAGTGACGTGCTGGTGAACGAAGCCCATTCCTCGCAACGGAATCTGCTGCTGGAGGACCTCGACCCGCGGGCGCGGATGCTCACCGGCCGGCACAAGCCGCTGTCGATGATGCAGGGCATCGATTCCGGTGTGGACGGTGTGGTGTTCCTCGGCTACCACGCCGGCGCGGGCTTCGACGGGGTGCTTTCCCACACCTACCTGGAGAACCAGATCACCGGGGTGTGGCTGGACGACGTCCCGGCGAGCGAGGGCCGGTTGAACGCGGGGATGGCCGCGGAGTACGGCGTCCCTGTCCTGCTCGTTTCGGGTGACGACAAAACGTGCGACGACGCCCGTGATTACGCTCCGGAGGCGGAGCTGGTCCAGGTGAAGGAATGCGTGAGCCGGTACGCGGCGATCTGCCTGCCGCCGGCGCGCACCGCGGAGCTGCTGACCGGCGCGGCCGCCGAGGCCCTGGCCCGGGCCGGCCGGGAGGAGCGGCAGGTCGGGCCGCACCGGATCGAGGTCGAGTTCGACGCGAGCCACCTGGCGCAGGCGACGGCGGTGATCCCTACGGTGGAGCAGATCGGCACCCGGCGGGTCGGGTTCGACGCGCCGACCATGACCGAGGCGATGAAGTGCTTCAAGGTCGTCACGGCGATCGCGGCGGGGGCGGTGCAGGGCATCTATGGCTGACGTCGTCGAGCTGTGCGCGGACCTGATCCGGTTCGACACGACCAACCGCGGCGGCAACGACGCCGAGCCCGAGCGGCCGGCGGCGGAGTACGTGGCCGCGTTCCTGGACGGCCTGGGCATCCCCGCGCGGATCCTGGAGGCCGCGCCGGGGCGGGCCAGCGTGATCGCGCGGGTGCCGGGCACCGACCCGTCCCGGCCGGCGCTGCTGGTGCAGGGGCACCTGGACGTCGTCCCGGCGGACGCGGCGGACTGGTCGGTGCCGCCGTTCGCCGGCGAGGTGCGCGACGGGTACCTGTGGGGCCGCGGCGCGACCGACATGAAGGACTTCGTGGCGATGGTGCTGGCCGCGCTGGCCGGCGGGGCGCGGCCGCGGCGGGACCTGGTGCTGGCGTTCGTCGCCGACGAGGAGGACCGCGGCGAGTGGGGCGCGCACTGGCTGGTCGCCCGCCATCCCGAGCTGTTCGAGGCCTGCGCGGCGGCGATCAGCGAGTCGGGTGGCTACACCTACCACGTGCCCGCGGCCGACGGCCGGGACGTCCACCTCTACCCGGTCGGGACGGCCGAGCGCGGGACGGCGCACCTGCGGCTGACCGCCCGGGGCCGCGCCGGGCACGGTTCGCGCCCGAACGACGAGAACGCCGTCACCCGGTTGGTGGGGGCGTTGCACCGGATCGCGGCGCACGAGTGGCCGGTGTCGCTGACGCCGGCGGTGCGGGCGTTCCTGGAGCGGACCGGCGCGGCGCTGGGTGTCGCGGTGGATCTGTCCACTTCGGAGGGTGTGGACGCGGCGGTGGCCGCGCTGGGGCCGGCCGGCTCGCTGGTGGTGCCGACGGTCCGCAACAGCACGACCCCGACGATGCTGGACGCGGGGTACAAGGTGAACGTGATCCCCTCGACGGCGACCGCGCAGGTGGACGTCCGGGTGCTGCCCGGGACCGAGGAGGCGTTGTTCGCCGCGCTGGACGACCTGCTCGGCGCGGGCGTGACGCGGGAGTTCGTGGCGCACCAGCCGCCGGTGCAGGCGCCGGTGGACTCGCCGTGGTTCACCGCGATGGCGGCCGCGCTGCAGGCGGAGGATCCGGAGGCGGTGGTGGTGCCGTACTGCCTGGGCGGCGGGACGGACGCGAAGGCGTTCGCGCAGCTGGGGATCGACTGCTACGGCTTCGCGCCGCTGTGGCTGCCGAAGGGGTTCCCGTACCGGGCGATGGCGCACGGGGTGGACGAGCGGGTGCCGGTGGCGGGCCTGCACTTCGGCACCCGCGTCCTGGCCCGGTTCCTCGAGAACTGCTAGAGGGCCCGGCCGAGCAGCGCCAGCAGGCTGTCCCAATGCCGTTCGAGGGCGGCGGGGTCGAAGGAGTCGGTGTCGGACATGGTGAAGCCGTGGACGGTGCCGGGGTAGATCTCGGAGGTGTACTCGAGTCCCGCGGCGTCCAGCGTCTTGTTGAGCTCGCCGAGAGCCTCGGGCGTCAGGTCGGTTTCGGCGTGGCCGAAGTGGACCCGGGCGGTGATCCGGCGCAGGTTGTCGGGCCCGGCGGCGCCCACCGGGGCGTGGAATCCGGCGAGGGCGGCCACCCGGCCGGGGTGGGCCGCGGCGGTGTGCGTCGCGAGGAGGCCGCCGATGCAGTAGCCGGTCGTCGCGACCGGGCCGGGGGCGACCTCGGGCCGGGCGGTGAGGAACTCCAGGCAGGCGTCGGCGTCACGCAGGATCCGGTCGGTGGTGTGCGCCTCGATCATGGGCATCAGCCGGGTGAAGACCGCGGGCCGGGCTTCGGCGCCGATGTACTCGGGCAGGTCGATCACCGGTGTCGGGCCGTGCCGGTAGAAGGGGTTGGGGACGAGCACGTAATACCCGTGGCCGGCCAGTTCTTGCGCCATTTCGCGCAGGACGGGCCGGATGCCGAAGCCGTCCGGGTACATCAGCACGCCGGGGTGGCGTTCGCCGTCGCCGGGGAACGCGGCGAAGGCGTCGGCCTGGCCGTCGGCGGTGGGGATCTGCAGTGACCGGGTGGGCATGATCACCGAGCCTAGGCCACCCGTTCAGGGCACGACGACGAGTTTTCCGGCCGCCCGGTCGTCCTCCATGTAGCGGTGGGCGGCGGCGATGTCGTCCAGCGGGAAGATCCGGTCGATGTGCGGCCGGTACGTGCCCGCCTCGACTTCGCCGACGATCCGCTGCAGCAGGGCGGTGCTGCCGGTGAGGGTGCTGCTGTGGAAGGCGGTCAGCTTGGTGCCGGACGGGATCTTCGCGATCGGCTCGAAGTCCGGGACGAGCCAGCCGCTGAGCGAGCCGGCCACGCACACCGTGCCGCCGCGGCGGACCAGGCGCAGCGAGTCCACCGCCGTGCGGGCGCCGACGAGGTCGAGCACCCAGTCCGGGCCTTCGGGCCACAGCTGCGGCAGGCCGGTCAGCGGGCCGCCGTCGTCGATGAGGACGTGCCCGGTCAGCGCGCCGGCCTTGTCCGGGCGGCGGGTGGTGGCGGCGACCTCCAGGCCGTGGCCGGCCGCGATCGCGGCCGCGGCCAGCCCGACCGAGGAGCTGCCGCCGCGGATGAGCAGCCGCCCGGTGCTGTCCGGGCCGATGCCGAGCGCGTCGAGGGCGCCCTGGGCGGTCAGGTAGGTCTCGGGCAGGGCCGCGAGGACGTCCCAGGGCAGGGTGGTGGTGACCGGCATCAGGAGCGGGTCGGGCAGCAGGGCGTATTCGGCGTAGCCGCCGTCGAAGGCGCGGCCCATCTCCCCCATCATCGCCGCGACCGTGGTGCCTTCGGGCAGCCGCGGGTCGGTCGAGGCGGCGACGGTGCCGACGCATTCGATGCCGAGCACGCGGGGGAAGACGACGTCCGGGGAGTGTCCCTGCCGGGTCCGCAGTTCCGACCGGTTCAGGCCGGTGCCCTCGACCCGCACCAGGCTCCAGCCCTCCCGCACCGCCGGGACGGGCAGCTCCCGGAGTTCCAGGACTTCCGGGCCGCCAGGCCGGACACACACCGCCGCTCGCATCGTGTTCATGGGTCCCACTCTCACCGGCGGGGCCGGTGGCCGACCACCGGTAGAATGCCAGCTTGTGCCCATTGCCCGCCAAGTCGTCCCGGAGTCGCGGATCTGGCCGTCGGGCGGGGCGCACCGGTGGCCGCCGGGCGGCACCAGCGCGGCGGACGTCCACGACCGGGGACACCTGGTGTACGCGGCCCGGGGCGTGTTGTCGGTGCACACCGAGCGGGGGACGTCGATCGTGCCGGCGAACCGGGTGGCCTGGACGCCGGCCGGGTTCGTCCACCGGCACCGCGCGCACGGCCACACCGACATGCGGATCGTGTTCCTGCCGGCGGGATTGGCCCGGCTCGTCCCGCAGCGGCCGGTGGTGTTCACGGCGTCGGGTCTCGCCCGGGAGGTGCTGCTCGCGTTGACCGGTCCGCGCGAGTACGACCGGTCGGCGAGTGCCCGCCTGCGCCGGGTCCTGGTCGACGAACTGCGCGAAGCACCGGAGCAGCCGCTGCACCTGCCCGAGCCGCGCGACGACCGGTTGCGGGCCATCGCGCGGCGGCTGTACGAGGAGCCCGGGGACGCCACGCCGCTGGCGGAGCTCGGGCAGCGGATCGGGGCGAGTGCCCGCACGCTGAGCCGGTTGTTCCGCGACGAGCTCGGGATGACGTTCTACGAGTGGCGTACCCAGGTCCGCATCGGCCACGCGCTGGTCCTGCTGGCCGACGGCCACGACACGGCGGCCACCGCGCGGGCGTGCGGGTGGGCGAACCCGAGCCACTTCATCGCGGCGTTCACGGCCGTGGTGGGGACCACGCCCGGGCGGCACCGGAACGGCGCCGGGTAGGCCGGGTGTTCCGCGGCGGAGAAGACGAGCGCGCCCGGGCGGCACCGGGCTAGCGGGTGAAGGTGGCCCAGTAGCGGGTGCCTTCGCGGATGGTGTCGAGGCTGATCAGCCGGACGCCGTCCTGGGCGATGGACTCGATCTCCGCCCGGCTGAACGGCCACGGCGGGCCTTCCCACGTCTCGGCGTCCGTGCTCTCCTCCGCGACCTCGCTGACCAGGAGCGTGCCGCCGGGGGCGAGGAAGCCGGCCAGGGACGTCACCGCGGCGGGCCGGAATTCGCGGGGCATGGCCTGGATGTTGATGATCTCCACGACCAGGTCGAACGCGTGGCGCCACTCCCCTGGCGGGTGCAGCAGGTCGGCCACGACGTAGTCCGCTGCGGACTCCGGGAAGCGGGCGCGGGCGGCGTCGACCGCGGCGGGGGCGACGTCGAAGGCGGTGACGGCCCAGCCGGCCGCGGACAGCAGCTCGGCGTCGTCGCCGAGGGCGCTGCCCACCACCAGGGCGCGGCGGCCCTCGCCGGGGTGGACCCAGGCGGCCAGGTCGGTGTTCGGGGTGCCGCGGGTCCACGGGACCTCGGCTTCGCCGCGGGCGGCGGCGGTGTAGAGCCGGTCGAACCAGGCGGTCGGGCTGCCTTCGGCGAGGGAGGCGCGGGCGAGTACGCGGTCGGCGGGTTCCGGCGTCGTCATGGTCGTGACCC
>NZ_JBSGJD010000169.1:0-21442 GCF_053605405.1 Amycolatopsis sp. NPDC003861 | reverse complement strand
GGTGCGTCTGACGCACCGAACGCCACATTGGGTGCATCTGACGCAACCAACGCCACATTGGGGTGGTTGAGAGGCGGGGTCATCGGCGGCCGAACCGTTCGGCCAGGGCCGGGTCGGATTCCCACCACAGGGCGCCGGCCTCGGCGCCTTCTTCGTCCAGCCGGACGTCGAGCTGCTTCGCCCGCCGTTCGTCGTCGCGGGCCCACCGCACGAACAACGCGACGACGAACGGCAGGCCGGCGACGTCACCGCCGATCCACAGCACGCCCGCGCCGATGATCTGGTCGGTGCGCAGGTCGGGACCCCAGCCGGGGTGCGCGGCCGCGTAGTGGGCCGGGGCGAGCAGCGGGCCGAGCCACAGCACGAGGCCGAGCGCGCCGTCGAAGATCACCTCGGCGAACGCGATCCACACCGACACCAGGTGCGGGTCCTCCCGCGGCGTCGGATCGAGGCCCAGGCGCGTCCAGAAGTAGGTGAAGCCGGCCAGCACGAGGGCCAGCCGGACCAGGCCGTCGACGAGCGGTGAGCGCAGCGTGAGGTCGTAAAGCGGCGTCAGATACAGCACGAGCACCGGCCCGACCAGGACGACCGTGACGACCGGTGGGAACGTCAGCGCGCGGGCGAGCGGGCCGCGGCCGTGCCTCCGCAGCCACCGGGCGTCGACGGTGTCCAGCAGCAGCCGGAGGGGCGCCCCCAGGGCGAGCAGCAGCGGCGTGATCATCAGCAGCGTGACCGTCTGGACCGCGCGGACCCAGAAGAACGTCGTGTCGTAGACGGCGAGGGGTGAGCAGGTGACGACCGGGATCGTCGCGAGCCCGGCGAGGAACGCCGTCGTGCGGCCCGGGGGCCAGCCGCGGCCGCGGGCCGCGCGGAGGTAGAGCGCGCCCGCGGCGAGCACGCCGAGGACGGCCGGGACGTCGAACGTCAGCGGCATTTCAGACCGCGAAGAAGATCAGGCTGCCGATTCCGGCTACCACGCAGTAAATGGCGAACGGGGTCAGCGTACGCGTTTCGAAGTATCCGGTGAGGAACCGGACGGAAATGTACGAAGCCACCCCGGCGACGACGCTGCCGACGAGCGCGGGACCGAGCGAAGCGTGGTTTTCGGCGGCGAAGAGCGTCGGCATCTTGAGCACGCCCGCGGCGAGGATCACCGGCGTGGCGAGCAGGAAGGCGAACCGCGCCGCGTCCTCGTGGCCCAGCCCGCGGCGCAGGCCGGCGACCATGGTGATGCCCGAGCGGCTGATGCCCGGCAGCAGCGCGAGGATCTGCGCGGCGCCGATCAGCACGGCCTCGCCGACCCGCAGCTTCGCCAGCCGGACGTCGGTCGCCTCCTCGATCGAGACCGCCCGCATGACCAGCGTGTCCTCGGCCGAGAAGTCCACTGTGTCCGCTTCCTCCGCGGGCTTGCGCCGGGAGAACTTTTCGGCGGCGTAAAGGACACCGCCGTTGAGCGCGAGGAAGATCGCCGACGGCACCGGCTTGCCGAGGTAGTCGCGCAGCAGGCTTTCCAGCAGCAGGCCGGCCAGCCCGACCGGGATGGTGGCGAGCACCAGCAGCCAGGCGAGCCGCTGGTCGGGCGTGCGGACCTCGCGGTGGCGGAGGGACGTCCAGAGGCCGCCGACGATCCGCACCCAGTCCTTGCGGAAGAACAGGACCAGCGCGAGCGCGGTGGCGACGTGCATCGCCACCAGCACCGCGAGGTACGGCGAATCCTTCCCGATGCCCAGGTCCCGCTGCCACGAGCCGCCGAGCCAGGCCGGCAGCAGGATGCTGTGGCCGAGACTGGACACCGGAAACAATTCCGACACCCCTTGCAATGCCCCGACGACAATCGCCTCGAAATAGGTCACCGCGGACATTCCGTACCCCTTTTTGCCGAATCCCGACCCCGGAAGCTACCGGCCCTTTCGTTAGCGCCGGGCAAGGGGGACGCGCGCGCTCAGCGTCCTCACAGCGGACGTTCACATCCATGAACATCAATCATGTTCTTGACTGGTGTTCGACTCGTGGCTTAGCGTTTAGCCCGTCGCCGCCACGACGAAGCATCGACCCTCGACGAGGAGGACCGAAATGCGTGCGCGGATCACCTGCCCCGACGAACTCCGGGCTCCCTGAACCGGGGACCCGCTCAGCCCGGCGGCGGGGGCGGGTCCCCACCTTTCTTGGCCGTCGTCCCGGCACTCGGCGGCGGGGCGTCGGGGCGACGGCCAAGGCCCTACGGCACAGTGACTTGCATGGACGAGCTGTACCCGCCGATCGCCCCGCGTGCCGAAGGGTTCCTGGAAACCGGTGACGGGCACCGGATCCGCTGCCAGGAGGCGGGCAATCCGGCCGGGAAGCCGGTCGTGGTGCTGCACGGCGGTCCCGGCAGCGGGATCGCCCCGATGGCCCGGCGGCACTTCGACCCGGCGGCGTACCGGATCGTCCTGTTCGACCAGCGCGGCTCGGGGCAGTCGGCGCCGGGCGCGCACGACCTGGCTGCGAACACGCTGTGGCACCTGGTTTCCGACATGGAGACCCTGCGCGAGCGGCTCGGCATCGACCGCTGGCAGCTCTTCGGCGGCTCCTGGGGCGCGACGCTCGCGCTCGCGTACGCCGAGACGCACCCTTCGCGTGTCAGCGAGATCATCCTGCGGGGCGTGTTCACCGTCCGGCAGAGCGAGCTGGACTGGATCTACCGCGGCGGCGCGGCCCACCTGTTCCCCCGCGAATGGGAGGCGTTCCTGGCGCCGTTGCCCGCTTCCCTGCGCGACGACCCCCTCGCCGGGTACGCGGTGCTGCTCGACGACCCCGCCGAGGAGGTCCGCCACCGCGCGGCGGTCGCGTGGAGCACCTGGGAAGGCGCGACGGTTTCGGTGCTGCCGCAGGAGTCGTTCGTCCGCCAGTACGCGGACCCGGCGTTCGCGCTGACCTTCGCCCGGCTCGCGGTCCACTACTTCACCCACGGCGCCTGGCTCGACGACGGGCAGCTGATCCGGGACGCGGGCAAGCTGGCCGGCATCCCGGGCGTGCTGGTCCAGGGCCGGTTCGACACGGTGTGCCCGCCGGTGACGGCGTACGAGCTGCACCGGGCGTGGCCGGGGTCGGAGCTGAAGCTGCTCGAGGGAGCGGGCCACGCGGTGACGGACCCGGGGGTGCTGGCGGCCCTGCGCGCGGCGACGGACTCATTCCGCGAGTAGCACGGCGAACACCTTCTCGAGCTTGGCCCGCAGGACGTCTTCGTCCGCGCGGTTGAGCTCGGTGCTCCCGATGAGCGTGCGCATCACCCAGAACCCGGCGATCACCGACAGCGCCAGCGCCGGGTCCGCCGGCGCGCGGTCCGGGAGCAGGCCGGCCAGGTGCTGCTCGACGTGCCGCTCGATGCCGGCTCGCAGGAGCTCCGCCGCCCGCGGGTTGGCCGCCGAACGCAGCATCAGCAGGAACGGGTCGAGCCGTCCGGCGTCCGGCGCCGTCCGGCGCACGAGCGAGGCCGCGAGGTCCGCGGCGAGCGTCGCCGGGTCGTCGGTGAGCACGGTCCGCTCGGCCATCGCCGCGTCGACGACCTCCGCGAAGAGGCCTTCCTTCGAGCCGAAGTAGCGGTTGACGAGCATCGCCGTGACACCGGCGGACTCGGCGATCTCGCGCACGCCGACACCGTCGTAGCCGGCCCGGGTGAACGCTTCGAGCGCGGACGCGAGGATCGCTTCCCGGGTCGCGGCAGCGTTGCGAAGTCTCATGTATACAAGTGTAGACTTCGGTTAAGTCTACAGCTGTATACCTCAGCGGAAGGAACGTCATGGACCTCGAAATCGCAGGTAAGCGCGCTCTGGTCACCGGTTCGAGCGCGGGTCTCGGCGAGGCGATCGCGCGGCTGCTGGCCGCGGAAGGCGCGGCTGTGGTCGTCCACGGCCGGAACGCGGCCCGCACGGAGCAGGTGGCGGCGGCGATCGGCGCGGCCGGGATCGCCCTGGGCGATTTGTCGACCGACGCGGGAGCCGACGCGGTCGCCGCGGCGGCCGGGGACGTCGACATCCTGGTCAACAACGCCGGCGCGTACGACCACCTGGGGTGGGGCGACGCGACCCCGGCGGACTGGACCGCGATGTACGAGGCGAACGTCGTCTCGGCGGTCCGGATGATCCACCGGTGCGTGCCGGGCATGCGCGAGCGCGGCTGGGGCCGGGTCGTCCAGATCGGCGGCGGGCTGGCGATCCAGCCCCTGGCCATGCAGCCGCACTACACGGCGACGCTGGCCGCACGGCACAACCTGGCGGTGTCGCTGGCCCGCGACCTGGCCGGCACGGGCGTGACCTCGAACGTCGTCTCCCCCGGCGCGATCCTGGTCGACTCGGTGCGCGAGCTGCTGACGTCGATCGCCCCGCAACACGGGTGGGGCACCGCGTGGGAAGACATCGAACGCGCCGCGGCGCGCGAGCTGGTCCCCAACGACACCGGCCGCCTGGGCCGCCCCGAGGAGATCGCGGCCGCGGTGGGCTACCTGGTGAGCCCGGCGGCGGCCTACGTGAGCGGCGCGACGATCCGCGTGGACGGCGGCACGATCCGGTCAGTGCACTAGAGCCGCCCGCCCGAAGCCGTGTCGCCGGACAGGCGCTGGGCCAGGTACACCGGGACCGTCGAGGCCACGATCAGCACCGCCGCCACCACGTTTACGATCGGGGCCTGGTTGGGCCGGAACAGGTTGTTGTAGATCCAGATCGGCAGCGTCTCCATGCCCGTGCCGAGGGTGAACGTCGTCACGATGATCTCGTCGAACGACAGCGCGAACGCCAGCAGTCCGCCCGCCAGCAGCGCCGATCGCAGCATCGGGAACGTCACCAGGCGGAACGTCGTGAGGCCGGTGGCGCCGAGGTCCATCGACGCCTCCTCCAGGTTGCCGCCCATCCGCCGCAGCCGGGCCACGACGTTGTTGAACACCACCACGATGCAGAACGTCGCGTGCGCGATGATCGCCGTCAGCAGGCCGAGGTCGATGCCCAGGATCGTGCGGAACGCGTTGTTCAGCGCGATGCCCGTGACGATCCCCGGCAGCGCGATCGGCAGGATGATCAGCAGCGACACCGGGTTGCGGCCGAAGAACCGGTAGCGCTGCAACGCGAACGCCGCCATCGTGCCGAGCACCAGCGCGATCGCCGTCGCCGCCAGGCCCGCCTGGACGCTTGTCCACAGCGCGTGCAGCGCGCCTTCGTTGGACGCCGCGCGGCTCCACCACTCCAGGGTGAAGCGGGACGGCGGCCAGCCGAAGGTCGTGTCCGCGTTGAACGAGTTGAGCAGCACCACCACCAGCGGGAAGTAGATCACCGCCAGGCCGAGCCCCAGCGCCACCCACAGCACTCTGCGCACGAGAACTCCTAGAGGTTGTCCAGCGCGCCGGTGCGGCGCACGGCGGCCAAGTACGCGAGCATGATCACGACCGGCACGGTCGCCACCGTCGCCGCGAACGGGAGGTTGTTGGCCGCGCCGATGTTGTCGTAGACGACGTTGCCGAGCATCTGGGAGGTGCCGCCGACGATCTTCACCGCGATGTAGTCGCCCAGGGACAACGAGAACGTGAAGATCGAGCCCGCCACGATCGCCGGGAACGTCAGGGGCAGGATCACCGAGCGGAACGTCCTCAGTGGCCGTGCGCCGAGGTCGCCGGACGCGTCGACCAGGGAGTCCGGCAGCCGGTCGAGGCCCGCGTAGATCGGCAGGATCATGTACGGCAGCCACAGGTACGACAGCGTGATGATCGTGGCCGTGACGCCGTACCCGGGCGAAATCGCGCTCAGGGCGCCGTTGCCGGACAGCATCGAGCGCCAGGCGTACGCCTTCACCAGGTAGCTCGCCCACAGCGGGGTCATCACCGCGATCACCAGGATCCGCTGCGCCCGCGGCGAAGCGAGCTTGGCCATCGCGTACGCCATCGGGAACGCGACGACGGCGTCGATCACCGTCACCAGCGCCGCGATCCCGACCGTGCGGAAGGTGATCGTGCGGTAGACCGCGTCGGTGAACAGCGTCTCGAAGTTGCCCAGCGACCAGTCGATGACGACCTGGCCGGTGAAGGCGTCGGTGTGCCAGAACGCCGTGACGAACAGGGCGGCGAGCGCGCCCAGGTAGGCCAGGCCGAGCCAGAGCAGCGGGGCCGACAGCAGGAAACCCAGGCGCAGCTTGGGTTTCCGGTAGAAGAAGGCGGAAACGGCGGTCATCGCACCTCGCAGGGTGAAGGCCGGACGCGGCGGGCGGAGTGGGGGGACACAGCCCGCCGCGTCCGGGGTTCGGGGGTCAGCCCTTGATCTCGGTCCAGGCCTTCGTCCACTCGCCGTAGTCCTTGCACTTGACGTCCGTGCGGCCGTCGAGGCACTGCGGGATCGGCGTGGTCCAGTACGCGATCTTCGCCGCGTACGCCGCGTCGTTGGCGTGGTAGGTGTCGCAGAGCGTCTTGTCCGTCATCTCCGCGCACGCCTTCGTGTTCGCCGGCGCTTCGCCGAAGTACTCGGCGACCTGGGCGTTCACCTTCGGGCTGATGATGTAGTCGAGCCACTTGTACGCGCACGTCTTGTGCGCCGACTTCGCCGCCACCATCCAGGTGTCCGACCACCCGGTCGCGCCTTCGCTCGGCACCGCGGCCTCCAGCGGCGCGCCCTCGCCCTTGGTCAGGTTGACCGTGACCTGCCAGGCGGTGCCGACGACGGCGTCGGCGTTCTTCAGCGCCTGCGACTCCTTGAGGTAGTCCGACCAGTACTCGGACACCAGGGGCCGCTGCTGCTTGAGCAGGTTCACCGCGGCGGTGAACTGCTTGTCGTCGAGGGCGTACGGGTTCTTGATGCCCAGGTCCGGCTGGTGGGCCTGGAGGTAGAGCGCGGCGTCGGCGATGTAGATCGGCGAGTCGTAGGCGATCACCTTGCCCTTGTAGGGCGAGTTCGCGTCGAACATCACCGACCACGACGTCGGTGCCGGGGTCACCTTGTCGGTGCGCCAGGTCAGCAGGTTCGCGCCCCAGCCGTGCGGGATGCCGTAGGAGACGCCGCCCACGCTGTTCCACGACTTGTCCTTGAGGAACGGCTGGACGTCGGCGTAGTTCGGCACGAGCGCGGTGTTCACCGGCTCGGCGTCCCCGGAGGCGACCAGCCGCAGCGACGCGTCACCCGAGGCCGAAACGACGTCGTACTGCCCGGTCTTCATCAGCGTGACGGCCTCGTCGGACGTCCCGAACGGCTTGACGTTCACCTTGCAGCCGGTCTGCTGCTCGAACGGCGTGACCCAGTTGACCTTCGGGTCGTTCGACCCGTTCTCCGCGTACCCCGGCCAGGCGAGGACGTTCAGCTGCCCCTCCGGCTGCCCGAGCGCCTTCAGCGCTTCGAGCTTCGGCGGCGTGAAGCCCTGCGCGCCCGGCGGCGCGGCGGAGTTCGAGCCGGACGTGCCACATGCAGCCAACAGCAGGCTGGCGCCGAGGACCCCGGCGAGCCGCGTCTTCCTGTTCTTCATGGCATCCCTTCTGGGAACTACTGGACCTGGAAGCTGTGTTCGTTCCGCCAGCTGAGCCGGACGCGCCCGCCGGCGAACGCCGCGTTGTCGGTGTTCTGCCGGACGACGGAAAGCTGTCCTCCGGCGTCGAGCGCGACCGAATACCGCACGGTGGCGCCGGCGTAGACGACGTCGGTGACCGTGCCCGTCGCCGTGGTGTGCCCGGCCGCGGCGGGCTCGGACAGGTCACCGTCGATGCGGATCTTCTCCGGCCGGATGCTGAACAGCCCCGGCCGGCCGATGACGCTCTCGGCACCACGCCCGCCCAGCAGGTTCGACGTCCCGACGAACCCGGCGACGAACGCGCTCGCCGGGCGTTCGTAGACCTCCTCGGGCGGCCCGACCTGCTCGATCCGGCCGTCGTTGAACACCGCGATGCGGTCGCTCATGGTGAGGGCTTCGTCCTGGTCGTGGGTGACGAAGACGAACGTGATGCCGACGTCCCGCTGGATCTGCTTGAGCTCCAGCTGCATCGCCTGCCGGAGCTTGAGGTCGAGGGCGCCGAGCGGCTCGTCGAGCAGCAGCACCTTCGGCCGGTTGACCAGCGCGCGGGCCAGGGCGACGCGCTGGCGCTGCCCGCCGGACAGCTGCGCGGGCTTGCGGGAGCCGTAGTCCTCCAGCCGCACCGTCTTCAGCGCTTCGAGCGCGCGCTCCCGGCGTTGCTGCTTCGGGACGCGCTTGACGCGCAGGCCGTACTCGACGTTCTGCTGCACGTTCATGTGCGGGAAGAGCGCGTAGTCCTGGAACACCGTGTTGACGTCCCGCTCGAACGGCGCGAGCCGGCTCACGTCGTGGCCGTCGAGCTCGATCGTGCCCTCGGTGGGCAGCTCGAACCCGGCGATCATGCGCAGCACCGTCGTCTTGCCGGAGCCGGACGGGCCGAGCATGGAGAAGAACTCGCCCGGCGGGATGTCGAGGTCGACGCCGTCGACCGCGTGGACGTCGCCGAAGTGCTTGCGCAGCCCGGAAAGCCGGATCGCCGGGCGCGTGCTTTCCGGCGCGGCGGGCTCTTCCCGCGTCTCGGACGGTGCTTGGTTGGGCATCGCGACCCTCACAGTGCGCTCATCACGTGCTTGACGCGCGTGTAGTCCTCGAGGCCGTAGAGGGAGAGGTCCTTGCCGTAGCCGGACTTCTTGAACCCGCCGTGCGGCATTTCGGCGACCAGGGGGATGTGCGTGTTGATCCAGACGCAGCCGAAGTCGAGCTTCGCGGCGGCGCGCATCGCCCGCTGGTGATCGCGGGTCCAGACCGACGACGCGAGGGCGTACTGGACGCCGTTCGCGAGCTTCAGGGCCTCGGCTTCGTCGGAGAACCGCTGGACGGTGATGACCGGGCCGAAGATCTCGTTCTGGATCGCCTCGTCGTCCTGCCGGAGGCCGGAGACGACGGTGGCCTCGTAGAAGTACCCGTCCTCGCCGGCCCGATGTCCTCCACAGTGGACGGTCGCGTGCTCCGGCAGCCGATCGATGAACCCGGCGACCTTCTCGAGCTGGGCGGCGTTGTTGAGCGGGCCGTAGGCGACGTCTTCGTCGTCGGGCTTGCCGGTCCTGGTCTGCTCGGCCTGCCGGGTGAGCGCGGCGACGAAGGTGTCGTGCACGTCGTCGGCGACCAGCACGCGCGTGGCGGCGGTGCAGTCCTGGCCCGCGTTGAAGTACCCGGCGACGGCGATGGCCTCGGCGGCCGCTTCGAGGTCCGCGTCGCCGAAGACGATGACCGGCGCCTTGCCGCCGAGTTCCAGGTGCACGCGCTTGACGTCGTTCGCGGCGGAGCGCGCCACCTCGATGCCGGCCCGGACCGAGCCGGTGATCGACACCATCGCCGGGATGTCGTGCTCGACCAGCGCGCGGCCGGTGTCGCGGTCGCCGCAGATCACGTTGAACACCCCGGGCGGGAAGAACTCGCCGGCGATCTCGGCGAGCAGCAGGGTCGACGCCGGAGTGGTGTCGGAGGGCTTGAGAACGACGGTGTTGCCGGCGGCGAGGGCGGGCGCGATCTTCCAGATGGCCATCAGCAGCGGGTAGTTCCACGGCGTGACCTGCGCGCAGACGCCGACCGGCTCGCGGCGCACGAACGACGTGTGACCTTCCAGGTACTCCCCCGCGGCCCGGCCTTCGAGCACGCGCGCGGCCCCGGCGAAGAAGCGGACCTGGTCGAGGACCATCGGGATTTCTTCGGCCATGGTCAGCGCGACCGGTTTGCCGGTGTTCGCGGACTCGGTCGCGACCAGTTCTCCGGCCCGGGCTTCGAGGGCGTCGGCGAGCTTGAGCAGCGCGAGCTGGCGCTGGGAGGGCGTGGTTTCCCGCCAGGTCTCGAACGCGGTCGCGGCCACCTGCAGCGCGTTGTCGACGTCTTCCGGGCCGGCGATCGGGGCGGTGCAGTAGGGACGTCCGGTGACGGGGTCGACGATCTCCGCCGTCCGGCCCGACTTGGACTCGACGTACGCGCCGCCGACGTAGTGCTTGAGCTCCTGCGGCGGGGTGGGTGGGCTGGCAGAAGACACGGTCACTCCTCGGTGCTGACGGGAGCTAAAACATATGACTCCATATGTAATAGGACAAGGGCATGAGGCAAGATTGGTGCGAACGGGTACTCCGACCGGCGAGGATCACGATGCGCAAGGGCATGTCGCACAGCGCGCGATCCGCCATGTTCGCCCCGCTCGGCCAGGTCGGGCGGGCGGAGGCGGTGGCGGCGCGGCTGGTCGACGCCATCACCCTCGGCCTGCTCGCCGACCAGGAACAGCTGCCCAGCGAAGCCGACCTCGCCGCACAGTTCGGCGTCTCGACGGTGACGGTCCGGGAGGCGCTGGTGGCCCTGCGGCAGCAGGGGCTGGTCGAGACTCGGCGAGGGCGCAGCGGCGGCAGCTTCGTGCGCGCGCCGGCCCACCCGCCCGCGGACGCGTGGCGCGCGCGGCTGCGCGAGGTGTCGCTGTCGGACCTGCGGGACGTCGGCGACCACTACCTGGCGATCGCCGGGGCCGCGGCCAAGCTCGCCGCCGAGCGCAGCTCCCCCGAGGACGTCGCCCGGCTGCGCCTGGCGACCGACGACCTCCGCACGGCCCACGGCATCGACTTCACCCGGGCGGAGCGGCAGTTCCACCTGGAGGTCGCGGCGGCCGCGCAGTCGCCGAGGTTGACGCACGAGGAGGTCCACCTGCAGAGCGAGCTGGGTGGGTTGCTGTGGCTGCCGCTCGGGTCCACGGCACCCTCGTGCGAGGAACACGCGGCGATCACCGCGGCGATTTCCTCCGCGGACGGCGAGCTGGCCCGCAAGCTGACCGAGGAACATCTCCTGGGCGCCCTCGACCGCCTCGCGGACGTGCACCTGGACCTGCTCACGCCGTAAACTTCCGCTACTCCGCGCATCGAGGTGAGCACCGTGAACGACACCCGCACGCTGGCCGGCGACGAGGTCGTCGAGCAGGTTTCCGCGTTGGTGGAAGGGGTTTTCGAGCGGCTCAAGCCCCTGCTGGCGGCCGCCGAGTCGGTCCTGGCGGACAGTCCGGCCGCGGCGGCCCTGCACCGGATCCGCCCGCAGGTCACCGAGGCACTGGGCGGGCTCATCATCGGCGCGGGGTTCGTCAGCGCCCCGCGCGTGCTGGCCGACTCGGAATTCGGCTTCGAGTGGTGGACGGGCTCGTCGTCGGAGCCGTCCCAGCTGTTCATCAGCCTCGACCCGGCGAGCGAGAACTTCCTGGACTACACGCGCCAGTCCTGGTTCACGGTCCCCCGCGACACCGGGCGGCGGCACATCAACGGCCCGTACGTCGATTACCTGTGCACCGACGAGTACACGCTGACGTTCACGATCCCGGTGTTCCGGGGTGATTCCTTCGCGGGCGTCGTCGGCGCGGACGTGTACGTGCGGGAGTTCGAGCGCGCGGTGCGGCCGCGGTTGCGTTCGCTGGGGCGCGGGGCGGCGCTGCTGAACGCGCAGGGCCGGGTGATCGTGTCGAACAGCGTCCGGCAGCCGACGGGATCGTTGGTGCGCGAGGCGGACGTCCCGGCGTGGTGGTCGGCGGGCGCGGAACCGGGCCCGGGATTGCGACGGTGCGGCGATTCGCCGATCGTGCTGGTGACCGGGGCTTGAGGCCGACTGTCGAGGCTTCGCCGGTGGTATTGGCGAAGCTAACTCTATATAGCTAGAGTTGAGTCATGCAGTCGATAGGCCGGGCAACGGACGCCACCTTGGACGTCCTGGAGGTCCTGATCGGGCCAGGTGACGATCTCTACGGGCTGAGCATCGCCGAAGCAGCGGGGCGCAAGACCGGCGTGGTGTACCCGATCCTGAGCCGTCTCGAGCTGGCCGGCTGGGTGGACAGCTCCTGGGAGGCCGACGAGCGAACGGAGCGGGGGCCGCGGCGGCGGTTCTACCGGCTCACCCCGACGGGTCTCGAATCGGCGCGGGCCTTGCTGGTCGAACGCCGTGGGCACGTCCGGCAGCGCAGTGCCGCCACCGGCCGCGGAAACAGCGCCCCTCGACCTGCGTCGGCACTGCGGGAGCAACCGCGGTGAACGGCACCCTGATCACCATCGTCCTCGCAGTCGTGATTCCGCTGTTGGTCAACGAAGCGAGTGAGGTGGCCCCCTGGTTGGCGGGCCAGCTGGTGCGGTGGGGCGCCCGGCACCTCGGCCCCCATGCCGATATCGAGCGCTACGAGGAAGAGTGGTCGGCCGACCTGGAACGCGTCCCGGGAAAGCTGACCAAACTCGCCCACGCCTGCCTCGTGGTGGGCTGGAGCGTGCCGCGCATGCGCCGGCAGTTCTCGCCACGACGGTGGCTGACGCGGTGGAAGCGGTGGCGGTGGAACCGGACCATCGAGCGTTGGACGCCGGTCGTCTGGCACGTCGTGCGCGCAAGGGGACTTTCGCGGGCCGCTGCCGAAGACGCCGTCGTCGAAGTCTGGCTCCGCTACGGTCAGGAGTCCGAGGAGACGAAGCTGCCCGGCACCGAGATCGGACGGTGGCTCGTCGCACGCGCCCGGGAGCAGGTGCTGTGCGCCCCACCCGGCACCGATCCGGTGGAAGAACCCGCCGAGCCGATGACTCGCGATGCCAGGTTGTGGCGAGCGCAGTGTTCCCTCCCCCACGACGATCAGGAGGTCCTGCGCCTGGCCAGCCTGACGAAACCCCGGAAGGGGTGGAAGCGCACAACGCTCGAACAGCTCCTGGGGACGTCGTCAGCCGAGGCTGTCCGACGCCGCGATGCGGCGCTCGAGCGGCTTCGCGACCGTCTGGCCTCGGCGAAGGATCGCTCTGACAGCCACTGAGTCACCGTGCTGGTGACCGGGGCTTAGGGGCCGCCCAGCAGCGCGTACCTCACGAAGCAGCCCGGGCTGTCCCGCACGAGCACCGTCAACGGCGTTCCCTCGGGCACCGGCCGGGTCGTGAACACGGGGTGCGCCGGACCGAGCAGCGTGCCCACCTCGCCGACCCGGGTCAGGGAGGTTTCGTCGCCGCCGAACGGGACGCAGGTCGTGGAGCTGCGGTAGTCGCGGCCGTCGTGGTGGATGCGCGATGGGAGCCCGCCGTCGCCGGGCCGGGCGTAGCCGAAGTGGTTCGACGTCCACGGCAGGAACGCCAGCCCGCCCGCCGCGAGCAGGATGACGGCAGCCACGACAGCGGCGCGTTTCCAGGTCACCTCCCGAAGACGCCCGTCGGGGTGCTCAGGTTTGCAGCGCCACCCAAAGTTCCGCGCGGACGCCCGGTGCGTCCAGATCACGGCCCAGCAGTTCCTGCGCCTTCGTGATCCGGTTCCGCAGCGTGTGCCGGTGGACGCCGAGCCGCGCAGCCGCCACGTCCCAGTGGCCGTGGTGTTCCAGCCAGCAGCGCAGCGACGCCACCAGATCACCGCGGCCCGTTTCGTCGTGACGGCGCAGCGGGGCCAGGAGGGTTCCGGCGTGGACGCGGGCCACCTCCGGGTCGATCAGGGACAGCAGCCCGCGGCCGGTGTGCTCGGCTGCCGAGATGAGGATCTTGTCCTCGGCCTCCGCCGCCTGGGCCGCCAAACCCGCCTGCTCGAGCCCGGCCGCGAAATCGCGCGGGGCGACCGGGCCCGCCACCCCGCCGTGCAGGCCGCCGATCCGCAGCGCCGCCTCGGCAGCCTGCTCGACCACGCTCGCCGGCCCGAAGGCGACCACCGACGCCCCGGAGCGGGCCGCGAACAGCTCGCCGTCCAGGGCTCCGAGCAGCTTGCGCCGGGCCGCGGGCGGGCCGAGGAACACCAGGACCGACCACGGCGCGGCCGGCGCCTCGGCCCCGGAAGCGGCCAGCACCCGCAGGGCCAGTTCGGCCTGACCGCCCACGAGCAGCTCCACCAGCCCGGTCCGCAACGCCTCCCGCGCCGCCGCCTGCGCGCGATCCTGTTCCAGCGCCAGGGAAAGCACCGAGACCGCCGTGTTCACGATGTGCCGCCCCGCCGTGTCCAGGGAGGCCCCGACGGCGAGCACCCGGCGCGCGCTGGTGTCCAGCGTTTGCAGCACCACTTCGTCGTCCCCCAGCGACACCACCCGCGTGCCGGTCTGCAGCCGCTCCAGCTCTTCGCGCAGCGAAGCGCCGTACGCCCGCGCGCTCGCCGGGGCCGCTTCGGCGACGGTTGTGCGGTCGAAGAGCAGCACCCAGCCGTCGACGAGCTTCGCCAGCTTGCGCAGCACGCCCGCCGGGCCGCCCTTGCCGACCGCCGTGCGGGTCAGTTCCTGCTGAGCACGGCCGATGCGGACCGTCGTCGCGTACTCGTCGGCCGCCACCGCGCGCGACACGGCCCGGGTGATCGCGATGAACGGCGTCTTCCGCGGCACCTCCAGCACCGGCAGCCCCACCGACGCCGCCGTCGTCACGAGCGAGCGCGGGACGGACTCGTGGCTCAGCCCGACGCCGAAACCGAGTCCCGCGACCCCGGCGGCCACGAGCCGGCGGACGTAGGCCGGTGACGTCTCTTCGTCCAGGGCCAGGCCGGTGGTGAGCAGCAGCTCGCCGCCTTCGAGGAACGCCTGGGGATCGGTCAGCTCCGTCGGGTGGACCCAGCCGATCGGGCGGTCCAGGACGTCTTCGCCGGTCAGCACCCGCAGCCCGAGCGGGCGCTCGGCGGCCAGCCGGGCCAGCGTGAGTGCCATAACGGCCAATTGTACGCGCTGGATTGTCCAGAACGGCCACCTGACGACCGTCCGGTAACCGCTCATCCTGAGGACGTCCCCGACTTCCCAGGAGCACGCCGTGACCGCAAGCACCACCGCCGGGCCGCAGGCGCCGGCGCCCCGCCAGCGCAGGCTGCAGACCGAAATCCCCGGCCCCGTCTCGCGCGAGCTGCAGCAACGCCGCGTCGACGCCGTCGCCGCCGGGGTCAGCTCGGTGCTGCCCGTCTACGTCACCTCCGCCAGCGGCGGGCTGCTCACCGACGCCGACGGCAACGTGCTGATCGACTTCGGCTCCGGCATCGCGGTGACCAACGTCGGGCACTCGGCGCCCGCCGTCGTCGACCGCGTCCGCAAGCAGGCCTGCTGGTTCACCCACACCTGCTTCATGGTCACGCCGTACGAGGGGTACGTCGAGGTCTGCGAAGCCCTGGCCGAGCTGACGCCGGGCGACCACGCGAAGAAGTCGGTGCTGTTCAACTCCGGCGCCGAAGCCGTCGAGAACGCCGTGAAGATCGCGCGCACGGCGACCGGGCGCCAGGCCGTCGTCGTGTTCGACCACGCGTACCACGGCCGCACCAACCTGACCATGGGCATGACCGCGAAGTCCATTCCCTACAAGCACGGGTTCGGCCCGTTCGCGCCGGAGATCTACCGGGTGCCGGGCTCGTACCCGTTCCGCGACGGCCTGTCCGGCCCCGAAGCCGCCGCGCTGGCCATCGACCGGATCGAGAAGCAGATCGGCGGCGACCAGGTGGCCGCGGTGGTCCTCGAGCCGATCCAGGGCGAGGGCGGCTTCATCGAGCCGGCACGCGGCTTCCTGCCCGCGATCGCGGCCTGGTGCCGCGAAAACGGCGTCGTGTACGTCGCCGACGAGGTCCAGACCGGCTTCTGCCGCACCGGTGCGTGGTTCGCGTCCACCGACGAGGACGTGGTGCCGGACCTGATCGCGACGGCCAAGGGCATCGCGGGCGGCCTGCCGCTGTCCGCCGTCACCGGCCGCGCCGAGCTGCTGGACGCGGTCCCGCCGGGCGGCCTCGGTGGGACGTACGGCGGCAACCCGATTGCGTGCGCGGCGGCGCTCGGCTCGATCGAGACGATGAAGACCGAGAACCTGGCCGCGTCGGCCCAGCGCATCGAGGGGGCCGTGCTGCCGCGGCTGCGGGCACTGGCCGCCGAGACCGGCGTGATCGGCGACGTCCGCGGGCGCGGCGCGATGCTGGCCGCGGAGTTCGTGAAGCCCGGGACTTCGGAGCCCGACGCCGACCTGACCAAGCGCGTCGCGGCGGCCTGCCACCAGGCCGGTGTGGTGGTGCTGACCTGCGGGACCTACGGCAACGTCGTCCGCCTGCTGCCGCCGCTGGCGCTGTCCAACGACCTGCTCGACGAAGGCCTGTCGGTGCTGGAGCACGCCGTCCGGACGGAGGCCCGCGCATGACGTTCCCGTTCTGGGTCGCCGGGAAGCCGGTGACCGGCGGCGCGACCGCGGTCGTCCGGCACTCGTTCGACGGCTCCGAGGCGGGGTCCCACTTCGTCCCTTCGCCGTCGGACGTCGAAGCCGCGGTGCAGGCCGCGGCGGACGTCGCCGACGAGTTCGCGACGCTGCCCGCGCACGTCCGCGCCGGGGCGTTGGACCACGTGTCCCGTTCGCTGGGTGAGCGGTCCGAAGAGCTCGCCGCGCTGATCACGGCGGAATCGGGCAAGCCGCTGAAGTGGGCCCGCGGCGAGGTGGGGCGCGCGGTGTCGACGTTCCGCTGGGCGGCCGAGGAGGCCCGCCGCTTCTCGGGCGAGCTGCAGCGGCTCGACACGGACCCGGGCGGCACCGGCCGGCTGGCGCTGGTCCGGCGCGTGCCGCGGGGGCCGGTGCTGGGCATCACGCCGTTCAACTTCCCGCTGAACCTGGTGGCGCACAAGGTGGCCCCGGCGATCGCGGTCGGGGCGCCGATCGTGTTGAAGCCCGCGCCGGCGACCCCGCTGACGGCGTTGCTGCTGGGCGAAATCCTGGCCGGCACCGATCTGCCGGCGGGGTCGTGGTCGATCCTGCCGGTGGACAACGAGACGTCGTCCCGCCTGGTCGAGGACCCGCGCCTGCCGGTGGTGTCGTTCACCGGCTCGGTCCCGGTGGGCTGGGCGATCCGCGACCGCGTGCCCCGCAAGCACGTGGCCCTGGAGCTGGGCGGCAACGCGGCGGTGCTCGTCTGTCCGGATTGGACGGACCTGGACTTCGCGGCGCAGCGGATCGCGACGTTCGCGATGTACCAGGCGGGGCAGTCGTGCATTTCGGTGCAGCGGGTTTACGCGCACGACTCGGTGTTCGACGCGCTGGCCGCGAAGGTGCTCGACCAGGTCCGCGCGCTGGGAGTGGGTGACCCGCGCGCCGAGGGTGTCGACGTCGGCCCGTTGATCAACCTGGACGCCGCCGACCGGGTTTCGTCCTGGATTTCGTCGGCGGTGTCCGCGGGCGGCCGCCTCCTGACGGGCGGCGGGCAGTCGGGAGCGACGGTCGAGCCGACGGTGCTGGCGGACGTCCCGGAGGACGCGTCGGTGATGGCCGAGGAGGTGTTCGGGCCGGTGGTGTCGCTGGTCCGGGTGGCTTCGGTGGCCGAGGGGGTGGCGCGGATCAACGCGTCGCGCTTCGGGCTGCAGGCCGGGGTGTTCACCCGCGACGTCCCGACGGCGTTCGAGGTGTCGGCGGCGTTGAAGGTGGGTGGCGTGATCGTCGGGGACGTGCCGAGCTTCCGCGCCGACCAGATGCCGTACGGCGGGGTGAAGGACTCGGGCGTCGGCCGCGAAGGCCCCGCGGCGGCGATGGCTGACTTCACCGAGGAGCGCGTCACGGTCCTGACGGGATTGACGCTGTAAGGGCCTCGTGCGCCTCGACGAGTGAGGGTCCGTACCAGGTGAGGTGGCGGCCCGAGACCAGGACGTACCGCGCGTCCGGGAAGTGGTCCGGGCCGTCCTCCTCGGTGAACAGGTACGGCTCGTCCGGCAGCACCAGCAGGTTCGCGTCCGCCGCGAAGTGCGCGCGCAGCTCCTCGATGTCCGGGCGCGGGTAGCGCTCCTCCGACGTCGCATACACGTTCGCCACGCCGACGCGGCGCAGGACGTCGCCGGCGAAGGTGTCGCGGCCCAGCACGATCCACGGCTTGCGCCACACCGGGACCACCGCGTGGAAGCGCACCGGCCGGACCTCGCGCCAGGCCTCTTCCGCCGCCACCAGCCACTCCGGCTCGGCCAGCTCGTACGCCTGCGTCAGGATCCGGCGCAGCGAGCCGAGCGCCGCGGGCACCGACGCCGCCGCGGCCATCACCCACACCGGGATTCCGTTGGCGCGCAGGCGTTCCACGTCCTCCTGGCGGTTCTCCTCCGCATTGGCCAGCACCAGGTCCGGCGCCAGGTCGAGCACGCGGTCCAGCTTCGGGTACTTCGACCCGCCCACCCGGGGCACGTCCAAAGTGGACGGATGCGTGCAGTAGTCCGTCGCGCCCGCCAGCCGTCCGGGGGCGCTGAGCTCGACCGCTTCGGTGAGCGACGGGACGAGGGACACCACCCGGGCCGCCGGTCCGGACAGCGGCACCGGTTCGCCGAGGTCGTCGACCAGGTACGTCATGCGCGTTCGAACGACACCTTCCGCTTGTCGACGTCGACCGCGGTCAGCCGGACCGCGATCCGCTCCCCCGCGGTCAGCCGCTCCCCCGCGCACTTCGCCATCACCGTGGGGTCCTCGACCAGGATCTCCGCCTTGTTCTCGTCCGCGCGCAGCACCACCGCGCTGAATTCGCCGCCGACGTGTTCGGCCAGCACCCACGCCTCGACCTGGTCGATGCACGCCCGCTCGACCTTCGCGGCGAGCGTGTCCGACGCGCTCATCCGCTCCGGGACGTCGGCGAGCGCCGCCCGCACCCACTCCGGGACCTCGCGGCCGGCCGAGACGGCGAGGCAGATCTCCGTGGCGAACCGGTCGACCAGCCGCCGGATCGGGGCCGTGACGTGCGCATACGCGCCGCCGATGCCCGCGTGCGTCGTCAGTGACGGCAGCTCGCCGTCGAACGCCGTGTAGCCCGCGCCGCGCAGCAGCCTGGTCGTGTCCGCGTAGAGAGCCATCGACGCCGGCTGCCCGGGGTCCAATCGGGACAGGAACTCCGAAACGGTCGCCTCCGGCGCCCACGCGATGCCGAGCGCTTCGGCCGAGCGGCGCAGCCAGTCGACGGCCTCGGGCTCCGGGTCGGGCAGCGTGCGCAGGACGCCGATCCGCGCGTCGAGCATGATCCGCGCCGCGGCCATCCCGGTGAGCAGCGAGATCTCGGCGTTCCAGGCGTCGACGGCGGTGCGCGGGCGGCGGGCGAGCACCCAGCCGCCGTCCGGGTCGCCGGTGATCTCCTGCTCCGGCAGCTGCAGCTCGACGGCGCCGCGCCGGACGGCCAGCTCGCGCCGCCGCCGGCCCAGCTCCGGCAGCGCGGCGACCGACGGGTGCGGGTTCCCGGCGTCGAGGGCGGCCTGCACCGTCTCGTAGTCGAACTGCTCGGTGGACCGGACCAGCGCGCGGCGGACGCGGGTGGCGGTCGGCTCACCGGCGTCGTCGGTCTCGATGGTCCAGAGCACCGCGGGCCGGATCTCGCCGGGCAGCAGGCTCGCCGCGCCTTCGGAAAGCACCGGCGGGTGCAGCGGGACGTTGCCGTCGGGCAGGTAGAGCGTCTGGCCGCGCAGGCGCGATTCGCGGTCGAGCGCGCCGCCGGGCGGGATGAACGCGGCGAGGTCGGCGATGGCGTAGTGCACGCGGAAGCCGTGCGTGGTCTTCTCGACCACCATCGCCTGGTCCAGGTCCTTGGACCCGGGTGGGTCGATGGTGACGAACGGCAGGTCGGTCGCGTCCTCGCGGGGGCCGGCGCTGGCCAGCGGGTCGAGGACCGCCGCCTCCGCCTCGGCCAGCACCTCGGGCCCGAACGACTCCGGCAGCGAAAACTCGGCACGCAGGGGGCCGAAGTCCCCGCCCGCCGAGTGTGTCCTGATCACGAGGGGAGGCACCCCCCAACCCTAACCCGCGCCGGGCCCGGAGATCGCCCGATCGGGCGCGGGCCGGTCGGGTGTACGTTGCCCGGGCATAATGAAAACCGTCATCATTGCCAGAAGGGGACCCCGACCGTGAAGATCGCGTTCGTCGGCAAGGGCGGCAGCGGCAAGACCACGCTGTCGTCGCTGTTCGTGGCCTACCTCGCCGACGCCGGCCTGCCGGTGCTGGCCATCGACGCCGACATCAACCAGCACCTGGCGGTGGCCCTCGGCGCGACCGAGGAGGAAGCGCTCGCCTGGCCCACGCTGGGCGACAACATGGCGCTGATCAAGGAGTACCTGCGCGGCGACAACCCGCGGATCCCGGACGCGGCGTCGATGATCAAGACGACCCCGCCCGGCCGCGGCTCGCGCCTGGTCCGGCCGTTCGAGGACAACCCGGTGTTCGCAGCGTGCTTCCGGCAGCTGGGCGGCGTCCGGCTGGGCGTCACCGGCCAGTTCGACGAGGACGACCTCGGCGTCAAGTGCTGTCACTCGAAGGTGGGGGCGGCGGAGCTGCTGCTGAACCACCTGGTCGACGTCGACGGCGAGTACGTCGTGATGGACATGACGGCGGGCGCGGACGCGTTCGCTTCGGGCCTGTTCACCCGGTTCGACGTGACGTTCCTGGTCTGCGAGCCGACGGTGCGGAGCGTGGGCGTGTACCGCCAGTACGCGGACTACGCGCGCGACTTCGGCGTCCGGCTCGTGGTGGTGGGCAACAAGGTGACGGACGCGGAGGACGTCGAGTTCCTGCAGGACCAGGTCGGCTCGGCGCTGCTGGGGTGGCTGTCGGCATCCGGGCACGTGCGGGCGGCCGAGCGCGGAACGGCCCGCCCGATCGCGGAGCTCGAGCCGGTCAACCTGGCCACGCTGGCCTCGATGCGCACGGCGGTCGACGCGGAAGAGCGCGATTGGGCGCGCTACCAGCGCCAGGCGGTCGAGTTCCACCTGCGCAACGCGGCGGCCTGGGCCGGCGCCGACCTCGCCGCGCAGGTGGACCCGGAGTTCGTGCTGAGCCCGCGGCTGACGGTCTAGTCGTCGTCCTCGGCATCGGCCCGCCGGGTGCGCTCCCGGGCAATCTCGAGGGCGCGCCGGGCGGTGGCCTCGTCGGGGTACGGGCCGAGCAGATCGACGCCGCGGCTGCGTTCGAGGTGCTCGACCTGGTGGGTGCGGGTGTTGTAGTACCACCCCTGGTCCGGGTTCGGATCGTTCGACATGGTCCTAGGTTCGCACCCGAGCGCCGGTTTTTCAGCGCTTGTACCGGTAGGGAATCTCGGTCGGCTGCCCGGTGGGCCCGAAGTCCTGCGGTTCTTCGGGCTCTTTCTGTTCGGTGAATTCGTCGAACCAGCCACGCGGGGTGCCGCGGGGAGGGGTCTCGGGCTCTTGGCGCGAGGGCTGCGGGAGCGGGGTGTCCCGCCCGGGGAAGACGGGACGGGCGTTGGGAGCCGAGGGTGGGACGGGGGGCATGGTCCCGGGGCCGGGGAAGACGGGGCGCGCGGGGGCGGCGTGGCGGGCCGGGAACGGCTGGGGGGTGGATTCGGGGCCGGGAAAGACCGGCTTGGGGTTTTGGGCGCGGTTGGGTGCGGTTGGGCCTGGGGTTGGGGCGGGGGTGCCGGGTGCCGGCGGGCTTTGCGCCGGACCGGTGACCGGGGTGCTGGGTGCTGCCGGGCTTTGCGCCGGACCGGCAGCCGGAGTGCCGGGCGCAGCCGGACTTTGCGCCGGACCGGCAGCCGGAGTGCCGGGCGGATCGGA